>JAUWZL010000086.1 GCA_030615305.1 Dehalococcoidia bacterium | reverse complement strand
GCCTCCATCTTTGAGCCCTTAGCCAAGGCTGGCATCAGTGTGGATACCATCGTTCAGAATGCCAGCATTGAGAATATCACCGACCTGACCTTTACCGTGGTCAAGGGTGATTTGGCCAGGGCAATGGATGTAGTAAAACCTATTGCCGCATCAATCGGTGCCCGGGAGTGTGCTAGCGACTCAAGACTGGGTAAGGTGAGCATCATTGGCACCGGTATGCAAAATATCCCTGGTTATGCCGCCAGGATGTTCAGCAGCCTCAGTGAGAAGGGGATAAATATTCAGCTAATTACCACCTCAGAGATAAGAATAACCTGCATAATTGATGAAGCCAGGGTTCAAGAGGCGGTTAGGGCTTTACACCGTGCCTTTGAGCTGGAGCATGTAGAATAATAAGAGGGGGATGAGGCATTCATCTCCCTCTTATTTTCATTTTGTAATGGCTATTAGGCGGCGACTACTTCCTTAACCTCGGGGATTTCTTGCTTTAAGATTCGTTCTATGCCGCTCTTTAGGGTCATGGTGGCCATGGGACAGCCGGCGCAGGCACCGGTTAGTTTTATCTTGACCACACCATCGTTAACATCAATAAGCTCAACATTACCGCCGTCAGCCACTAGGCTGGGCCGAATCTTATTTAATACCGCCTCCACTTTGTCTCGCATGATAACCTCCTTTTCCATCTAGCCTCCACCTGCTCATGGGTTACTCTTCCTCCAGGCAGGGATGCTCTGTAGTTGCACCATGGCATTCCGTTATCTGTTCCGGGGTGCACTCTTCCGGCTTGCCTTTCAGCCTTTCCGGATGCTCACACCCTTTACTTACCTCTGGTTGGCACATTTATATACCCTCCCACTGATAAATGGCATCCCTTGCATAGAGCGGCGTCAAAATGACCAAGATAGAGATTATCATAGCCAGGGTGGATTGTCAATTTTATAAAATTTTTATAGCTAAAATCTGCTTGCTAAAAGAGCCAGATATTGCTAGACTTTGGCTTGCTGGGCTAGTTCAGTTAGAGTAAAATAGTGCTTTAGACCAGTTGCCAGCAGAATAACTTGTTGGGCCAGAGGGTGTCTTATGCCATACGAGAAAGAAGAGCTGGTAAGGCTAATAAGGCAGAGCAGTAAGCAGGCTATAGCCCTGGCTATGGAGGGGCGCTGGCGCGAGGCAGTCGCGGCCAATAAGGCGATAATAGAGAACTACCCTAACGATGTTGATGCCTACAATCGCCTGGGCCGGGCCTATATGGAGTTGGGTGAGCATTCACTTGCCCGGGGAGCTTACAGCCGGGCCAAAGAACTGGACCCTTATAATGCCATTGCTGAAAAAAATCTCCGTCGCCTTTCCCATTTAAGGGAAACAGGTGCCGTATCAGGAGGAGGCTTTCACCGGGTAGAGCCACAGGTTTTTATTGAAGAAACGGGTAAGGCGGGAGTGGTAAAACTCTACCGCCTAGCGTCAAAGGAGGTGTTAGCCGAGGTTGACGCCGGTGATAAAGTAAATCTCAAAATAGCCGACTCTAACCTTATAGTAGAGAGTAGCCGCCAGGAGTATTTGGGACAGGTTGAGCTCAAGCACAGTCAGCGCCTTATCAAATTGATGAAGGGGGGTAACCGGTATTCGGCCACGGTCATCAGTTCATTGGAGGACAACTTGGCGGTCATCATTAGAGAGGTGTATCAGCACCCTTCTCAAGCGGGGCAGCTTTCCTTCCCGTCAAGGGGGTTTGACAGCCTTAGGCCTTATGTTAGCGATAGGATACTGAGGCGCCAGCTAGACTATGAGGAGGAGGCGGTGGAAGAGCCTGGCTATACCATAGTAGGCGGCGATGAGGTAGAGTTACTGCCTGCGGAGCCTACAGAGGATAATGAAGAAGAGGAAGAATAGGAGGTTAGACCGAATATGGTTTTAGGCAAGGTAAGGCCAGTTAAAATTGAAGACGAGATGAGGAGTTCCTATCTTGATTATGCCATGAGTGTTATTGTTTCTCGTGCCCTGCCTGATATACGCGATGGACTAAAACCGGTGCATCGGCGCATTCTTTATGCTATGGATGGCCTGGGGCTTAGCCATTCAAGTCCACATAAAAAGAGTGCCCGTGTTGTCGGTGAGGTACTGGGTAAGTATCACCCTCATGGAGACACTTCTGTTTATGATGCCATGGTGCGTATGGCGCAGGGCTTCTCTATGCGTCATGTGCTTATTGACGGTCAGGGTAACTTTGGCAGCCTAGACAATGACCCTCCAGCGGCTATGCGTTATACCGAGGTGCGTCTGGCCGGGATTGCGGAACAGATGCTGTTTGATATTGATAAGGATACCGTTGACTTTATGCCTAACTTTGACGACAGCCTCAAGGAGCCGGTGGTTCTGCCCAGCCGGTTACCCAATTTACTGGTCAATGGCAGCTCTGGAATTGCTGTCGGCATGGCGACCAATATCCCCCCTCACAATCTTGGGGAGGTGTCCGATGCCATCTGCCATCTCATTGATAACCTCCAAGCCACCGTTGACGAGCTTATGGAGTTTATAAAGGGGCCTGATTTTCCTACCGGTGGCATCATCCTCGGGCGGGAAGGGATTAGTAGTGCTTATGCTACCGGGCATGGCCGGGTAGTCGTCCGGGCTAAGGTTTATTCTGAAGATGCTTCTGTGGCTGGTCGCCGTCAAATAGTGGTCAATGAACTCCCTTATCAGACAAATAAGGCTGCTCTGGTGGAGAGGATTGCTGAGCTGGTCAAGGACAAGAAGATTACGGGTATCAGTGAGCTGCGCGATGAGTCGGACCGCCAGGGTATGCGCATTGTCATTGAACTCAAGAAGGAAGCCCAGTCCCGGCAGGTGCTCAACAACCTTTATAGGCATACCCAGATGCAATCGGCTTTCTTTGTTAATATGCTGGCCCTGGTTTCCGGCCAGCCCCGGGTAATCAGTCTCAGGGAGGCCCTCCAGCATTTTATAGATTTCCGTCACCAGGTAATCACCCGGCGCTCCCGGTTTGAGCTTAAGGTGGCTAAAGACAGGGCCCATATCCT
>JAUWZL010000017.1 GCA_030615305.1 Dehalococcoidia bacterium | reverse complement strand
TGACCATAGAAAGCTGGGCCGGGAACTTGACCTGTTCAGTATTCACGATGAAGCTGGCGCCGGTCTGGTCTGCTGGCACCCCAAGGGAGCAGTGATACGCCGGGTAATTGAAGACTTCTGGAAGGATGAGCACATCAAGCGGGGCTATGATATTATCTACAGCCCACACATCGCCAAACTGGGCTTATGGAAAACCAGCGGTCATTGGGAATTCTACCGCCATTACTTATACAGCCCGATGGAGGTAGAGGGAGAGGAATACATTATCAAACCAATGAATTGCCTCTATCACATCCTGATTTACAAGACAAGGCTCCGTAGTTATCGGGAATTACCCCTGCGCTGGGCTGAGCTGGGCACTGTTTACCGCTATGAGCGCTCCGGGGTACTGCATGGCTTATCCCGGGTAAGAGGCTTTACCCAGGATGATGCCCACATCTTTTGCCGCTTTGACCAGCTGGAGGAGGAAGTAGTCGGCGTCTTAGACTTAGCCCTCTTTATGATAGACGCCTTTGGTTTTGATAGTTATGAGGTGCTGCTGTCCACTCGGCCTGAGAAATTTGCTGGCACCATTAAGATTTGGCAGGAGGCCACCGAGACACTGGCCCGGGCTCTAGACCGCAAAGCTATTGCCTATGAGATAGACCCCGGCGAAGGTGTATTTTACGGGCCCAAGATAGATATTAAGTTTGAAGATGCTGTCGGCCGGGCATGGCAGGGTCCTACCATTCAGGTTGATTTCAACCTGCCGCAGCGCTTCAATGTTACTTACATTGGTGAGGATGGCAAGGAACAGCCTGTAGCCATGGTACACCGCACTGTTTTGGGTAGCATGGAGCGCTTTGTGGCCTCGCTTATCGAACACTATGGCGGTGCCTTCCCGGTATGGCTGGCACCGGTTCAGGTGGTAGTTATTCCGGTGGCTGATCGCCATCTGGAATACGCCCGTAAGCTAGAGGCTGAACTGAAAAACGAGGGGATACGCGTGGAGGTTGACGACCAGTCAGGTACGGTAAACCACAAGATTCGGCAGGCACAGCTAAGTAAGGTGCCCTTTATGCTGATAGTCGGCGATAAAGAGGTGTCTGCTGAAACTGTCTCGGTCCGCGCTCGTAGTGGTGAGCAGCAGAACAATGTGACCTTTACCAGTTTCAAGGAAAACATCAGCAAAGCCATGGTGGACAAGGTGAAAGACTTAAAGCTATAAACTTGATTAGCCTAAATGACTGTGCTATAGTCCGTCTGTAGGCAACTTATACTTGTAGGGGGGAAACAAGAATATAATTAAAGATCTACGCGTTAACGAAAGGATTAGGGGCATGGAGGTTCGCCTCGTGGGGGAGAAAGGGGAGCAGTTAGGCATTATGCCCCTTTTTCAGGCACGCGAAGTAGCCCAGAAGCATAACCTTGACCTGGTTGAGGTTGCTGCTACGGCAACACCTGCGGTGTGCCGCCTTATGGACTATGGCAAGTATAAGTACCTCCAGACCAAGAAAGAACGCGAAGCCAGGAAGGGCCAGAAGCTGTCACTGCTCAGGGAGGTCAGGTTACGCCCCAAGATTGGCGAACACGATTTTGATGCCAAAGCAAGAAAAGCAAGAAAGCTACTAGAAGGCGGGGACAAAGTCAAGGTAACCATAATGTTCCGGGGCCGTGAAAATACCCACCCTGAGCTTGGCTTGAGGTTACTGGACAGAATGTGGGAATCACTGAAGGAGCTGTCTTCAATAGAGAAGCAACCAACCAGAGAGGGAGCAAGGCTACATATAATCCTGACACCTCTGGCCAGCCAGAAGAATAAAGCAAAGGAAGAGATAGAGAAGGAACAGGATGCCAAAACTGAAAACACATAAGGGAGCCCAGAGCCGCTTCCATATTACCGGTAGCGGTAAGATTATGCGTACCAAAGGCGGCAAAAGCCACCTACGACGACGAAAGTCCAAGCGGTCCAAGCGGCTTTTTGATGAGACAATACCACTGCACCCTAGTGATAGGACCCGAGTAAAAAGGCTCCTGCCTTACGGGGTTAGTTAGATAGGAGGCTTCATTTGCCGCGAGTAAAGAAGGGTGTAACGGCACATAGGCGACATAAAAAAGTGCTCGCTATGACCAAAGGGCACCGGGCAACCAGACATTCGCTTTACAAGCGTGCCCATGAGTCCATGCTTCACTCACTGAGCTATGCCTATAGCCACCGCCGGGAGCGAAAGGGCGACATGAGGCGTCTCTGGATTTCTCGCATCAACGCCGCCAGTAGAGCCAATGGTATTACATATAGCCAGCTTATGAACGGCTTGCGCAATGCCAGTATAGAAATAAACCGCAAGCTGCTGGCTGATATGGCAGTCAGGGAACCGGATGCTTTTGCCCAATTGGTTAAGCTGGGGCAGAATAACTGATTTATAGAATATCAGAAACGGCTATGGCTGATAGGGAGTCTAGTTTTGAAGTCTACGGCTACCGAACCAGCTCCCGTTTCGGCAGCCGTATCAATGTTTCGGTAGAGGACAAAACAGTCACAGTAACTGGTCCAAGGGTACCGGTAATTATCTACCGCCTCTGGATAGCTATACAGGTTATTCTCCTGCTATCGGTATTGCCTGTGCTTATAACTGCATTGGTATTCTGGAATTGGATATACCTAGTTATTGTACTGGCACTATTTGTCGTTTACTGGCTTTTTAGCAGCATCGGGGCAGTGGCTCTCTGGGAATATCAGACCGCCTTAGCCCCTGAACGAGGTTTTCAGACCGCTTCATTTCCAGTGAGTGCTGTAAAGCGGGTTAAAATTGGTCGTGGTTGGGCCAGGAATTGGATATGGCTTGTTATCCTGCCCTTCGTTGTTCCTATAAATAAAATATCGGAGGGAATTGTCGTTTCCTTTGAGGCACCGGATGATGAAACCGGGAAAGATGCCGTCTTTGCCTTACTTGCGTCAAATAAAGACGAAGCCCAGACTCTAGCCGGGCTTCTTGAGGGCAAATAACCCAACTCGGCAATGTTAACCTCAATCCTATTTAGTCAAGGGTTATGAGTAAATGATTCAGGAAATAACCAGTTATGCTCACGCCTTGTTCGATGTCGCCGGAGCTGGTCAACAGCCTGATAGTGCCAGGTTGCTAATCGTTGGTCTGGAGTCAACACCGGAGCGTAACCTTGATGAATTCCATCGTGTAGCCGGTAAATTCCAAATAACCGGCTTTGAAAGGCACGCCAAGCCCAAGCTGGAATCACTGCTCGCTTTCATCCACAAGCAGGGCTTTACTGCCGAGCTGGTCGGGCGGTGTGGTTACCCCCTAAGAAGTGAAATAAAGCTGAAAGAAGCTGCTGTTTGTGCCGGGCTGGGCAAGTGGGGCAAGAGTACAATAGTGCTGCACCCCGAATACGGAAACCGGCTTCGCTTTATGGCTATAGTGACGGACGCCCCCCTGAAACTCCCCATTGACAGCCCATCTATAAGAGAGGAGAACCCTGCCTGCACCGGATGCACTATCTGCATTGACGCCTGCCCGGAGAAAGTCCTGGAGCCTTATCGCATGACCGAGACCAAAGGCTGTCTGGCCAATGTGTCTCGTATGGCTAATAAGGACGGCAGACTCATTGCCTGTGATATATGCCTCCGGCTATGCCCGGCGGGCAAGGAAGGCTAAAACAAAAGCGTCCCTGGAGGGATTCGAACCCACGACCCGCTGCTTAGAAGGCAGCCGCTCTATCCTAACTGAGCTACAGGGACATATCTGTAAATGTAACATCAGGCTATGGCGGAGGTCAAGCCCCTGAGGTTTAAGACCAGATTAAGCCAGCTATCCTGATGCTCGCCACAGGCTATAGATAGCTAGGCCACAAAGAGCAACCCCGGCGATAATGGCTCCGACCCAACCGAGTAGGCTCAGGCAGGTAACAATCACACCGGCAATGACCACCCCAATGCAGATTGATAAAAAGGCATGTCTCAAGTTTAAGCCAAAAAGAACAGCGGCCAATGAACCGGTCCAGGCACCGGTGACCGGCAGGGGTATGGCAACAAACAACACCAGCCCAATTCGCTTATACCTTTCTATAATTCTTCCCCGCCGCCTGGTACGTTCAAAGAGCCAGTTCAATATCCTTCTAAAAAGGGCCACTTTACTTAGAAGTCGGGTGGCAGCATCAAGGAACAACAGAATGAAAGGCACCGGGAACAGGTTGCCAATGATAGCTAGCAGAAAGGCATAATACCAAGAGAAGTCAAACAGGGTTATAGCCACAGGTATGGCTCCTCGGAGTTCAGCTATGGGTGAAGCGGCAATGAGAAGCACTTTAAGAATTTCTTCAGGGGACACTCTTTTCCTTTACTTTACGGTCTAGAACTGGGGATTTCAAGCAGTGTAGCAAATAGCTAGCCAGAGCGTCAAGCTAGCTTACCTATCAGCTTGACAATCTTCTGGCTACATTGCTAGTATAGGGGCAGCTTCTCAATTTATCTGGTTTAAATTATCTGGTTTAAAAGGCGACAGATGCCAAGGTTGCTAGAAAAAATCAACAGCCCGGCAGACTTGAAGTGTTTGAAGATAAAGGAGCTTGAGCAACTAGCTGATGAGATTAGACAGGAACTGGTAGCTAGAGTAATAAGTAATGGCGGGCACTTGGCTTCAAACCTGGGAGTGGTCGAGCTCACTATAGCCCTGCATCGTGTGTTTGACAGCCCGGGCGACAAGATTATATGGGACGTTGGGCATCAGTCCTATCCCCATAAACTGCTTACCGGACGGCGAGAGCAGTTTAAAACCCTGCGCCAGTATGGCGGTCTATCCGGTTTTACCAGCCGCGAGGAAAGCGAGCACGACCCCTTCGGTACAGGGCATGCCAGCACTTCAGTCTCGGCGGCCCTGGGTATGGCCACGGCCCGTGACCTTTCCGGTGGCAACTACCACGTGGTTGCCATTATTGGCGACGGCGCTACCACCGGGGGCATGGCCCTGGAGGCATTCAATAATGTGGCTCACTTGGGCTCCAAGCTCATTGTAGTCTTGAACGACAACGGAATGTCCATCTCACCTACCGTCGGCGCCTTAGCCAAGCTGTTGAGTATGGTGCGCTTTGACCGCCGTTATTACCGGGCAAGCGAAGAGAGCAAGCGAGTGCTGAGCTCATTACCAATGGGCAATAAGCTGTGGCGGGTAGGGGAGCAGATTAAGAGCGGAGTCAAAGGCCTTGTCATGCCAACGGTTATCTGGGAAGAGTTCGGCTTTGCCTACATGGGGCCATTTGATGGCCATAATATTCGCCTGCTTGAATCTGCTCTAACCCAGGCACGAGATTACAGCCACAAACCAACCCTGGTTCATGTGGTCACCACCAAAGGTAAGGGTTATGCTCCAGCAGAAGGGGATGCTGTTTACTTTCACGGTGTGTCCCCAAAATGTAGCGGCACCAAGTCGGCAGCAACCTATAGCGAGGTATTTGCTCAGACTGTACTGCGCCTAGCCCGTAATAACCCTAAACTGGTTGTCATTACCCCGGCTATGCCAGAGGGAAACTGTTTGGCTATTGTTGAGGCTGAGTTCCCAGAGCGCGTATTTGATGTCGGCATCTGTGAACAGCATGCGGTTACCTTTGCCGCCGGGCTGGCTGCTCAGGGTTTTACCCCTGTGGTAGCCATATACTCTACCTTCCTACAGCGCTCTTTTGATCAGATTATTCACGATGTCTGTTTGCAGGACTTACCCGTGGTCTTTGCTATTGACCGCGGTGGTATTGTTGGTGATGACGGTAAAACACACCAGGGTACCTTTGACATCTCTTACCTATCGCTAATCCCTAATCTAGTAGTATCTGCGCCTAAGGACGAAAACGAGCTTCAGCACCTGCTCTATACGGCGGTAGGCGCCAACCACCCTATGGCGGTAAGATACCCACGCGGCTCTGGCCTAGGTGTGGAGATGGACAAGGAGCTTCATTCCATCCCGATAGGTAAGGGGGAAATATTAAGGCATGGAGATGATGTTGCCATACTGGCTTTAGGCGCCACCGTATCGCCCGCCCTTGAGGCGGCTCAGGAGTTAGCCGACAAAGGGATTAAGGCTACGGTTGTCAACAGCCGCTTCGCCAAACCGCTGGACTCTGAACTCATATTAGATATTGCCCGCCGTATTAAGCACCTGGTTACCGTCGAGGAGAATGTGCTCTCCGGCGGCTTCGGCAGCAGTGTTCTCGCCCTGCTTCAAAAATCGGGTATCAGCGACATCCAGGCAAAATGCATTGGCATCCCTGATGAGTTTGTCGAGCATGGGACACAAGCCATCCTCCGTGCTGAGTATAACCTGGATGCTAAAGGCATAGCCAATGAGACCCTGGCCCTGTTTCATGAAGCAAACTCCCTGCTTGCCATTAAGCCTGAGACTGAGGCGACCCCATTTTGAACAGTAGCCATATGGTTTAATATGTGCATGAAGCTTATCATAATAGCTGAGCCTAAAATATCAGGTGTAGCCGCCACACCTGATATATTTATATAAAAGCCACAGCAGGGACATAGATGGATAAGCTAACAATAAGAGATATAGATGTCAGCGGCAAAAGGGTACTGGTCAGGGTTGACTTCAATGTCCCTCTAAATGGTAAGACAGGGGGCATTACCGATGACAGCCGCATCAGGGCAACGCTGCCCACTATTGATTACCTTATTGACCATGGAGCCAAGGTCATCCTTGGCTCTCATCTTGGCCGGCCCCAGGGGAAGGTAGCCGATGGGCTGAGTCTGGCTGTTGTTGCCCGACGCCTGGAGCAGATATTGAGGCAGCCGGTGGAATTTGCCCGGCATTGTGTTGGCCCTGAAGTAGAAAAGATGGTAGAAAGTTTGAAAAGCGGCCAGGTTTTACTGCTAGAAAATCTCCGCTTCCACTCCGATGAAGAAAGGGGTAGCGATTCATTTGCTCAAGCCCTAGCCCGACTGGGTGACATATTCGTTAATGATGCCTTCGGCACCTCGCATCGGACTCACGCCTCAATCGTGGGCGTTACCCATTACCTGCCTTCAGTTGCCGGCTTGCTGCTGGAAAAAGAACTCAACGCTCTGGGCAGCGTTCTGAAGAAACCGCCCCGTCCCTTTGGTGTGCTCCTTGGTGGTGCCAAGGTGAGTGACAAGGTTGGCATGCTGGATAATATTATGGGCAAAGTTGACTCTATTATGATTGGTGGTGGCATGGCAGCTACCTTCTTAAAAGCCAAATCCTATGAGGTGGGGCTGTCCTTAATTGATGATGGCCTGGATACCGCTACTAGATTAATAGACAAGGCGGCCAGGAATGGGGTACGACTTGTGCTTCCTGATGATTTAGTCGTTACTGATAAAATCTCCCCTGAAGCCAAAGCGGAGACTATAGCCATAGGAAACATTCCGCCAGATAAGAGGATTGTAGACATTGGAGTTCTAACTATCAGCAGGTTTACCAGAGAGCTGGAAAGGTGCCGCACGGTATTTTGGAACGGGCCTATGGGTGTATATGAGATAGCCCAATTTAGTGAGGGGACAAAAGCCATGGCTAAGATTATAGCCGGCCTTAACGCGACTACTATCATTGGTGGCGGCTCTACTGCTGAGATAGTAACCGAGATGAAACTGGCTGAGAAGATGACCTTTGTCTCTACTGGCGGCGGCGCCTCACTCAGGTTCCTAGGTGGGGAAGCATTGCCCGGGGTTGAGGTATTGCTTGATAATGTTGCCGTAAAAGCCATAGGGCTAGTGGACAACTCGGGCAAGGAGAGTGACTATCTTGGTTAGCCTGGACTTAATGAAGAAAATCTCCCAAGCCTCAGCAAGTAAGATCGTGCTACTGGTCATTGATGGCTTAGGCGGGCTGCCCAGTCCGCAAACAGGTAAGACCGAGCTTGAGGCCGCCCATACCCCCAATCTTGATGCCTTGGCGGTTAAAAGTATCTGTGGCCTGAGTGAGCCGGTGGGCCCCGGGATAACCCCTGGCAGTGCACCGGGGCACCTGGCTTTGTTTGGCTATAATCCTATTACTTTTGTCATCGGACGGGGTGCACTGGAAGCACTGGGTGTAGACTTTGACCTTGAGCTGGGAGATATTGCCGCCCGAGGTAACTTCTGTACCCTGGATAAAGACGGACTGGTCACCGACCGCAGGGCCGGCCGTATCTCAACCGAGCAGAACACAAAGCTGTGCCAGCTTCTGGATGGGCTTGAGATAGACAGGGTTAAGATTATTGTCCGCCCGGTTAAAGAACACCGACTGATAGCTGTATTCCGTGGAGACGGGCTCAATGCTGGTGTAAGCGATTCCGACCCACAGCAAATAGGGGTAGCTGCTAAAGATATTACCGCCCTAACTGTGAAAGCCAGCCGCATGGCCGATATTGCCAATAAGTTTATAGTACAGGCAAAGGCAATCCTAGCCGGGCATCATCCAGCCAATATGATTCTCCTGCGCGGCTTCTCCCAGCGGCCTCAATTTCCCACTATAACCGAGACTTACAAATTAAAGCCGGCGGCCATTGTCAGTTACCCCATGTACCGGGGACTGGCTAAAGTGGTGGGTATGGAGATTTTAAAGACGGGAACCACGATAGAAGATGAACTTGAGACACTAAAGCAGAACTTTGGTCGCTATGACTTTTTCTTCATCCATATAAAAGGGACTGATACCGCCGGCGAGGATGGTGACTTTGACCGAAAGGTTGCCTTGTTAGAACAGGTTGACAGGGCTCTAGGCAGCCTGACAGACCTTGAACCTGATGTCATTGTGGTTACCGGTGACCACTCAACACCGGCCCTGTTTAAGAGTCACAGCTGGCACCCGGTGCCTGTCCTTTTGTATTCCCGGTGGTGCCGCCCTGATAGGGTAAGCCAGTTTTCAGAATCAGACTGTGTTCTCGGCGGGCTGGGGCGAATTCCGGCATCAGAGATAATGCCCCTGGCGATGGCCAACGCCTTAAAACTGGCCAAATTTGGCGCTTAGTCATTAAAATGCGAGTCCCACTTGTTGCTGGCAACTGGAAGATGAACACCACGGTAGGTGAAGCCGTAGAGCTAGTATGTGAAATGCTCAAGGAGCTTGATGAGATAGACAATGTTGATAAGGTAATCTGTCCTCCATTTATTTCACTGGTAGCGGTGAGGGAGCTAATCAAAGGCAGTTCAATAAAACTGGGCGCCCAAAATATGCACTTTGAAGACCAGGGTGCCTATACCGGAGAAATTTCTCCTGTAATGCTGGTTGACCTTTGTGAATTTATTATTATTGGACACTCTGAGCGAAGACAGTTTTTCAACGAGACGGGGGAGATTGTTAATAAAAAGGTGAAAGCGGCACTTAAGGTAGGTCTCAAGCCCATACTATGCGTTGGTGAAAAGATAGAGGAAAATGAGGCTGGGCGGACACAAGAGGTGGTCACCGAACAGCTAAATTCGGCCTTGGCTGAGGTGGATAGCCTTAAGGGGCTCACTATCGCCTATGAGCCGGTCTGGGCTATCGGCACCGGCAAATCAGCCACCGGCGAGCAGGCCAATGAGACAATAGGTCTTATTCGCCAAACTATCTCCCAAAAATATGGTAAAAGAATTGCCCAGAATACGCGCCTCCTGTACGGTGGCAGTGTTACTGCCGATAATATTGCTGAATTCATTAAGCAGCCAGAGATAGATGGTGCCCTTATCGGCGGTGCCAGTCTAAAAGCCGGCGAGTTTTTGAGTATTGTTAAGCAAACCGCAGAGATTAAGGGCAACTTATAAGGCCCCTTGGTAGTACCCGGGGATAAATAGATGAACCGTCTAATAGCGGTCGTTGGTCCCACTGGCACAGGCAAGAGCCGTCTGGCTCTTCACCTGGCTAAGAACTTTAATGGCGAAATAGTCAGTGCTGACAGCCGCCAGGTATACCGCTATATGGATATTGGTACCGCCAAGCCCAGCCGACAGGAATTATCCCTCGTCCATCACCACTTAATTGACATAATCAACCCGGACGAGGCTTTCAGCCTGGCTCAATATCAGGAGCTAGCCTATCAGGCAATTAACGACATTGGCCGGCGCCGTAAACCGGCACTGCTGGTTGGTGGCAGCGGACTATATGTATGGTCGGTGCTGGAAGACTGGGAAATACCCAAGGTCAGGCCTGACCCGGAGCTCAGATATTACCTGGAGGAAAGGGCGGCTAAAGTGGGCAAGGAGGAGCTTTACCAAGAACTTGAGCAGGTTGCCCCGGCAGCAGCTAGCAGGATTGACCCCAGCAATGTGCGCCGCATAATCAGGGCGCTAGAGGTCCACCGGGGCAGTGGGGCACTATCTGCCCAACACCAGGCGAAGAAAGCGCTGGCTTATAATACTCTGATAATTGGTTTAACAGCCGATAGGGCAGAGCTATACCGAAGGATTGACTCAAGGGTTGATGAAATGATAAGGCTGGGGCTGGTTGCAGAGGTGAAAAAACTGATGAATATGGGTTATGGACTTGACTTGCCGGCCATGTCCGGCATTGGCTACCGGCAAATCGGCATGTTTCTCGGAGGGGAGCTGACCCTTGAGGCAGCCATTCAGCAAATCAAGTTTGAAAGTCACCGCTTCGTTCGGCATCAGTATAACTGGTTTAAACTGAAAGATGATAGAATAAGGTGGTTTGATATCCAGGGTGAAGTGTACTCGAAAATTACAGGGCTGGTTGATACCTTCATAAGCAAAGAGACAATTGCAGACCCCTCTTTGGGACTTGCTTACTAGAGTCAATGATGCATTTTACTAAGCTCCAGAGTGTCGGCAATGACTTTGTCCTGGTTGAAGCCGGTAACAGACAACGGGACTGGGCACAGCTAGCCAGGGTTATCTGCCAGCGCCACTTTGGTGTCGGTGCTGACGGTTTACTGCTGCTACTGCCTTCCGAGATTGCCGACCTCGGTATGCGGATATTCAATGCCGATGGCTCTGAGGCTGAAGCCTGCGGTAACGGGCTCAGGTGCCTGATTAAATACGCCATCGCTATGGGGTTGGCTAATACCGATACTCAGGAAGTAACAGTTGAAACCATTGCCGGCATAAGAAGGGCCGGACTCTTTGATGAGGCAGGCGAAGTAACCAGGATTCAGGTGGGTATGGGGGTACCAGAATTTGATGCCCACAATATCCCGGTGGCAGTGGAGGCGGGCAAAGGGGAGCTAGTTGACATAAAACTCATAGCTAACTATCCGATTAATGTAGCC
>JAUWZL010000066.1 GCA_030615305.1 Dehalococcoidia bacterium | reverse complement strand
CAGGTGACTACCGTCCCTTTCAGCTCGCCCTGTGATAACTTGCCTCGCATATGGGGACAGCGGTTTTGAGCAGCGTAGTACTTGTTCCGAACCCTTGCCAGAAGGATTTCACGCCCCATGGCATTGACTGCCTTCATTGTCCCATCTTTCAGCTCATCTACTTTAGCAACCTCCACAAAGTCACCCATAGGGCCACCTCCTGTTACATAGTTGAGCGCCTAAGCTAAGGAAATGCCAGATAGAGTCGAAGGGCATCTTTACTATTTTTAGCTAACCACGTATTTCACTAGCCACCCGACCTACCGGTTCTGCAGCCGGCTGGTGAGACCATCAATACCGGGACTCTAGCATGGCGTAGAACCCTATCAGCCACACTGCCGAAGACCCAACGGGTAGCCCCTGATCTTCCGTGGGTGCTCATAATAATTAAATCCACCTGGTTTTGGTCGGCGTAGTCTAGTATCTTGTCCGCTGGCCAGCCGGTAACTACGACGGTCTGGGTAGCTATACCCTCTTTCTTCAGGCTATTTGCCACTTTGGTAAGGTAATCCTCAGCCCAGCTGCGGCCCCTTTCCTCAACTTCACGGGGCCACTCTTCACCCCTCTCAAGGGGTTGGCGTGGCAGCTCTACCACCATTAGCAAAACCACCTCTGGGACTTGACATCCGGCGGCAACGGCCCTAACGTGCTCCAGACTACACTCTGAGAATTTTGAACCATCCAATGGTGTTAATATTTTTTTGTACATCCTAGCCTCCTTGATAATTTTTTTAAACCTCGGGTAGGTTTAAGATTTCATATGACTATTGCTCCCCCAATACCACGACTCTTAGCATCATGAATTATTTGCGGTACCTAGCCAAAAGTATAACAGATAACTAGGTTTCATTCTAACCGGCTTTCTATTTGAGCCGGCTCGCTGCCACGTCCCAGTTTATGTTGTTGAAGAAGGCTGCTATGTAGTCAGCCCGCTTCAGGCCATAATCGGTGATGAAAGCATGCTCGAAGACATCCATTACCAGGATGGGGCTACAGCCAGCCAGATGACCAACCTCGTGCTCGTTGATCCATTGGTTGAACAGCCAGCCGGTCAAATTATCTTGGTAGAGTATCGCCCAGCCGATGCCACGCATGGCTCCAGTCGCCTTGAAATCCTGCTCCCAGGTATCGTAGCTGCCGTAGGCATCAGCCACCTTTTTGGCTAAGGTGCCCGATTTATCCACCGGTGCCTTCCCCCCCAGGTTCTCAAAGTAATACTCGTGGAGACGCATACCGTTGAACTCAAAGCCGAAACGACGTTTAAGCTCAGCGTATTCGGGATTTGTGGCATCCTTAGTCTTGCTACTCAATAGGTCATAGATTTTGTTGGTGTTATTCACATAGCCTTGATAAAGGGTGAAGTGATTTTTGAGTAGTGTTTCGCTGAAGCCTTCCATGCCAATGAGAAAACCGTAATCTTTTACCTTGTAGGTCATTAGTCTTTCCTCCCTTCCTGAGCTTACTTAACACGCCTGACCTGTTATTTCTCCTTCTCTTCCTTCAACAGGTCGCTGAATACCTCGGTGTGATATACTTCGTGGTCTCTAATCCGAAGCAGAAGCTTTTTGAGGTCAGCCTCCTCAACCTCCTTGGCGGCGCGGTCATATTCAGCAGCTACCTCCCGCTCAATTTTGATGTCGGCTCGGAGCATGTCGGCAGTCTTGGTTGACCGGTCAACCTCAGTATGCTCGATTCTAGGCTTGCCTCCACCGCCAACCATCTTTTCAGCAAGCCAGCCCAGATGCTGCATCTCATTAATAGCCTGGTCTTGCATTTGCTCCTTGACTTCTTCGTTGGGGGTTAGGTAGGAATGAAGTAGATACTGGATGATGACAGTATACTCATGCTCGATACCCCAGTTGACAATCTGGGTCATTCTGTCCTGGCGACTGCCCCTTATGTCCCGAGCCCCTTCCCTCTCTGCCTTGTCGACAAAGTGCTGAAAATCACCGTGGTGCGATTCTTCGTCAGAGAGGATGCGCCGTAGTAAGCGTTTGATTTTAGGGTCATCAACCAGCGTAATGTGCTCCCCATATAGGTTGATGGCATCTTCTTCCAGCAGCACATTATTTCTCATCCAATCAGCCACTGACTCGCCACCCATGCGCATCTTACCCCGCTTCAGGCTGGGAACGCTGCCCAGCTCAACTATGGTCTCAGCCAGCCAGTCAAGGTGGCGCATTTCCTCCCGGGCGAGGGCCTCAATCTCGCAAGCCATCTCACCTTCGCCCATAGCATAAGCATGGGTCAGGTACTGAATGATAGCACCATGCTCGCCCTCAAGGTCCTGGTTTAGTAAGGCAATGAGTTTGTCTTTGTCCATGTAGTCTACCCCCCTTATCTGCTTTACTCTGGCATGCTTTAGAAGTATAGACCTGCTAACTGGATTTCCACAAGCCGTGGATGCTGCAATACTCTCTGGCAGTTACCTTTTGCGGTCTAATTTCAAACTCTGCCTCCGGCTCATCTCCTGGCTTGAGGAACTTGCGGTAACTCTTGCCATCAGCGATTACCTCAATCCACTCTATGTAGTGCTTTTCCTCCATTGGATGCGGAACGCTGCCGACTTTGACTTTTATTCCTTTATCAGTTGTTTCTACCACCGGCACGTGCTTTTCTAGACCGACATCCGCTGTTTTTTCTTGGAGCAACTCCATTGGCTGCCCGCAACAGACTAGCTCCCCCTTCCCAGCATGCAACACTTCAACGATATTACCGCAAACATTGCACCTATAGACCTGCTTTTGTATTGTCACGTTTCCTGCCTCCTTTCCTAGATTTACTTACTGGTAATGGGTAGTTAAGTGGTTAGCCAACCACCATCAATAACTATAGCTGCGCCACTTATATAGTCGGAATCGTCGGATGCCAGAAAGACAACCAAGTTGGCAATGTCTTCTGGCTGACCCAATCTGCCCTTGGGGATTCTGAGAAGGACCCGCTCTATCTGCCCGCTTTCCTTAACTCCTTTAGCCATATCGGTGTCTATTGCCCCGGGGCAAACAGCATTGACATTTATCCCCTGTGGCGTGAGTTCCAGTGCCAGTGCCTCAGTTAGAGCCATAACGCCGCCCTTTGATGCAGTATAGTGAGCTATCAAAGGAAAGGCAATGCCACTCCCTCCCGAGGAGATCGAGGCAATGTTGATAATGTGGCCCCACTTATTCTTGACCATATCTTTGGCTACGGCCTGGGCACAGAGAAACTGACCCTTAAGATTCACGTTCAGGGTGTTATCCCAATCCTCATCTGTCAACTCAAGGAAAGGCTTGAAAGTTATAATCCCGGCATTATTTACCAGTATATCCACTTTGCCAAATTCTGCCACTGTTCTTCTCACCATGTCTTCTACTTCAGCCCCAGAAGTTACATTGCATTTCAACGCCAGTCCTCTTCGGCCAAGACCTTTAATTTCAGTAACTACTCTTTGGCAATCCTCTTGGCTAATGTCGCTTACTACCACATTAGCCCCCTCTTTAGCCAGAGCTAAGGCTATGGCACGACCTATGCCTCGTCTAGCTCCAGTCACAATGGCTGTCTTGTTGTCCAGCTTCATTTTATATCACCTCCTTTATTCTATTTTTTCAAACTCACTCTTGGCAGCCCCACAAACAGGGCATACCCAGTCGTCGGGTAATTCTTCAAAAGGCGTACCCGGTTTTATGCCCCCATCGGGGTCGCCCAGTTCTGGGTCATAGACATAACCACAAACAGTGCACCGGTACTTTGGTGCTTTGAGGGCTTCTACCTTTTTCTCCTCAATATAAACTGGGGCAGTCTTGGGAGTAACGCCCCGCTTAACCTGATGATAATAGTCGTAGGTCATGCATACTTCTTC
>JAUWZL010000038.1 GCA_030615305.1 Dehalococcoidia bacterium | reverse complement strand
GCCTTCGTTGACAGTAAAACCCTGGTTATCGCCTCCAGCTACTCAGGAATGACCGAGGAGACCCTGTCGGCATTTGAGCAAGCCCTGAAGACTGAGGCTAAAAAGCTGGCCATTACCACCGGCGGCAGATTGAGGGCTATGGCTCAAGAGAGGAATATCCCTGTTTTCAGCTTTGACTATAAAGCCCAACCCCGTGCCGCCCTAGCCTTTAGCTTCCTGCCTATCCTCAGCTTCATGCAAAGGCTGGGCTTCATTGGCGATAAGTCAGCCGATGTCGCCGAAACGGTTGCGGTGTTAAAGCAGCTATCCCATGAGATAAACGAAACTGTGCCTGTCAGCCGGAACCAGTCAAAGCAACTGGCACAGGAGCTTTACGGTAAGCTAATAGTAATATACGGCGCCGGCATAACCGCTGAAGTAGCCCACCGCTGGAAGACCCAGTTTAACGAAAACAGCAAGGCCTGGGCTGGCTACGAGGTCTTCCCCGAACTCAACCACAATGCCGTGGTCGGCTACCAGTTCCCACCGGAATTAGCCTCCAGGATAGTAGTGGTCATGCTGCGCTCAAGCCACCTGCCCCAACCAATCCTTTGCCGCTACCAGGTGACCAGCCAGCTCCTTGAGCAGGCAAAGGTTCAATACCGGTCTGTTGATGGCTACGGCAAAAGCCCCTTAAGCCAGATGATGAGCCTGGTGCTTATCGGCGATTATGTCAGCTACTATCTGGCCATCCTCAACCAGACAGACCCCACCCCGGTAAAAGCGATAGACTTTTTGAAGGGGGAGTTAGGGGAGGGGTAAGAGAGGATTAAATAAATGGTAAACCACCCTTCCGTTAGTCTGGAGCAACAAGAGGCAGGCAAAACTCTAGTTAACGCTCTTTCCTTAAAATTAGGAGTACCATTAGAGCAAGAAAAGACTTTAGACTTCGGGAGTGGCTGCACCGTCAAGATTGACGGATATTCAGCTAATCCGCCAATTCTTTGTGAGGCATGGGCTCACTACGGGAAACCCAAAGGCTCACAGCCATATAAAATCATGACAGACGCTCTCAAATTAATATTCACTGAAAAATGCCTAAGGAAAGAACATAGGAAAATATTGTTATTCTCTGATGAAGGTGCAAGAAAACCTTTTGTCAGCAAAAATTGGAAAGCTCAGTTTTTAAGAGAATACAGTATTGAGACAAAAGTATTTCCTCTGCCTAAAAAACAGAGAGAGGAAGTCATAGAAGCACAGAAACGCCAATATAGATAAGAAAACTGTTAACGAGTTGCTATGCCCAATCTTTACCTATTGGTGTATTGCGGGGCTTTACGGGCGTGCTTGAGACCAGCCTTCTTTCAGTTATATACCCAGTTTGTGGCGAGCATTAATAAAGGCAAGCAGATTATCCCGGCCTATTATGCCAACAATACTACCACCTTCAATAACTGGCAGCTGATTAACATCCTGCTGGGTTAAGGTGTTCATCACACTGTCCAGGTCTTCATCAGGCGACACCCACTTCAGCTTGTCAAAGGGTGTCATTGCCGCCACCACCTTTTTGCTCGGCCACTGTTCACGAGGTACTGCCTTGACATCCTGCAGGGTGATTAACCCCTGTACGCGGCCACCCTCTGCCACCGTTAGACAACGATTACCAGAGGGCAAGATATAATCGTTAACCAGCTTCTCAATGGTAATGTCTGGGCTCACCATGACACAGTCTGTGGTCATTATCTCTCTGGTGGCGTGGCCCTGGAGCATCTGCTGGACAGCCACCTGGCGGTAGCTACTGGCCGCCGCATTGCCCAAGAACCAGCCAATAAAGGCAAGCCAGAGCCCGTTAAACCAGAGCCCTGGCCCTAAGAAGATAAGCGATATGCCGCCAAAGATGAAGAGAAAACCTATCCCCCGACCCATGTTTGAAGCCCACTTGGTCGCCCAGCGCAGGTTCTTGCTTCGCCACCACAGTATTGAGCGCAGCACACGTCCTCCGTCCAGCGGGAAACCGGGCAGAAGGTTAAAGCCGGCAAGTAAGAGATTAATCCAACCCAGCCAGAAGGCCACCGCCGTCACCTCCTCAAACGTGGCTGGCAGTGTAAGATAGATTGTCCAGAATATACCGCCTAATAAGATACTGGTTAATGGTCCGGCAATGGCGATGCGGAACTCAACCTTGGGCTCTTTAGGTTCGGTGGTTATTTGGGAAACACCGCCGAAAATAAACAGTGTTATAGCTTTAACCGGAATACCTGATGCCTGAGCGACCACGCTGTGCGTCAATTCGTGGGCCAGAACCGAGCCGAAAAAGAGCAGGCTAGTGATAACACCGGCAATTATTGAGGTAGCCAGGCTCCAGTCTGGATAAAAAGTAGGGAAGTAGCCGGCAGCCAGAACCCAGGTCACCAGGGCAAAGATGAAAAACCAGGAGAAATGCAACCTTATTGAAATGCCAAATAGCTTACCGATGGGAAGACCACCACTTAACACCTGACCGCCCCTTTCTACAGCTGAGAGATTTAAGTTTAGCCCTTCTTGATATGCCTGTCAATGTCAATCATTAACCAATAAACAGGCTTCCGATTTGAAAGGCGAGGGCGCCGCTGGCTGTTGAATTAGGTGACAGTAAAATGCTATGCTGATGGCGATTTATGGGTTATTGCTTCTCTCTGGAGAGCCTTGACAGCCTCGCCTCCTCCTGGGCAGGGTTGCCTGATAGCATGAAACAGGGACCTGTCTTCGTTTTACCAGGCTGGCATAGCGCCTGGTGGCAGGCCTTTGGCGCTGAGGCCAGTCTATTTTTGGGCTTAGTAAAGCAGGGTGACACTGTCATTGGCATTGCCCCGCTTAAGGTAGAAGGTAAAACTGCTTCCTTTATCTGCGAAGATAGGGTTTGTGACTATCTGGATTTTGTTGTTAGCCCGGGTAAGGAAGCTGACTTCTTTAATATCTTGCTTGATGAACTTAACAAGAGGGGTATCACTCGCCTTGCTTTAAAGGCACTAAGGCCTGATTCTACGGTTTTAACCAGTCTTGTCGGCATAGCCAGGGAACGGCACCATCAGGTATCCTGTCGCAGGTACGATGTTTCCCTGGAACTTGAACTACCCAAGACCTGGGACGCCTATCTGGCTGGTCTGCCCGGCAAACAGCGCCATGAGGTAGGGCGGAAGATGAGAAGGCTCCAGGAGGCCGGGGCAGTTAGTTTCCCTGTTTTCAGCGATAGTCAGGATGTGTTGGCTAAACTGGATATTTTTATAAAGCTGTTTCGGCAAAGCCGGCGGGACAAGGCCAATTTTATGACGGACCAAATGAGAACCTTCTTTGAGTTGCTGGCCCAGGCTATGACTAGGGCCGGTCTGCTGAGACTGGGCTTCCTTGAGCTAGATTCGCTGCCAGTAGCCTCTGTCGCCTATTTTGACTATAATAATAACATATATCTATACAACAGTGGCTATGACCCGCATTACAGCTGGCTAAGCGTAGGCTTGCTGTCAAAGGTACTGTGCATTAAGGACAGTATTGAGCAGAAGAAGGAAAAGTTTGACTTTTTAAGGGGAGCTGAAGTCTATAAGTATCGCTTGGGGGGAACAGAAATTCCCCTCCATGAGTGTAACATAACCATTAAGTAAAGCAGGGCATTTTCCCTTGTCATTTATCCATATGTCGGTGATTAAAAGTAGATGTTAGACCAAAGGCTAAGGATAGCTATGCTCAGTGTCCACAGTTGTCCCCTAGGGCAGCTGGGTGGCAAGGATACCGGGGGCATGAACGTCTATGTCCGGGAGCTCGCCCAGGCCCTGGGGCAGCAGGGACACTGGATTGACATCTACACCCGTGCCCACGACGTCAGGGATGAGCAGATTTATTACCCCAGCCAGAATGTGCGGCTTATCCACATCAAGGCCGGTGGGGTCAAGGACATGGGAAAACTGGTCCAATACAGCCATCTGCCTGACTTTGCCAGCAACCTGGAGGATTTCAGGGCAAGCCATAAACTAAAGTACGATCTAGTCCATAGCCACTACTGGCTTTCCGGCCAGGTTGGCCAGTGGCTGGCTGACCTATGGCATGTGCCCAACATTATAATGTTTCATACCCTGGGTTTGGTAAAGAACCGGCTGACTGTCGGAGAGAATGAGACCGAACTTCGCTTGGAGACGGAAAGAGAGCTGGTTAGGAATTGCCGCCGCATCATAACCGCCACCGAAAAGGAAAAAGGGGACCTGGTTGCCCATTACCAGGCTTCTCCAGAGACGATAAGCGTTATCCCCTGCGGCGTCAACCTAGAGTTATTCAAGCCGACGGCTAAAGATAGTGCCCGCCAGATGCTGGGCCTGAATAGTAGTAAGGTCATTCTATTTGTTGGCCGGGTGGAACCATTAAAGGGCATAGATAGGTTACTTGAGGCTATAAGCCATCTGAAAAAGCAGCCCGGGCTTAAGCTGGTAATAATAGGCGGCGATGACTCAAGTCAGTTTGAACTGGCAAAATTAAAGGCTCTGTCGCGTGACTTGGGCATTAAGAATTCAGTTTCCTTCCTAGGCTCTGTGCCCCAGAAAAGGCTACCCCTTTTTTACAGCGCCGCTGATATCTGTGTTGTCCCTTCTTATTACGAGACCTTTTGTCTGGTAATCCTGGAGTCGCTAGCCTGCGGGACGCCAGTGGTAGCTACCAATGTCGGTGCTGCCGCAAGTCTCATCCAACAGGGAGAAACCGGATATCTGGTGGCTGATAATACACCCTATAACCTGGCTCAAGGAATAGAGCGGCTGCTTTCAGTAAAGAAAAATGGTGCTGACTATGCCAGTTCAATCAGGAAATCGGTCCTTGGGTTTGACTGGTCAAACATTGCCCGGGCGTTAATTGAGGAATATACTACAGTGCTCACCAGCCACCTTATCGCCGTGTCCTAAGTAGGTCACCTTGCCTGCTGAAAAACTTCGGAGGTTCATAGTGTTAGTAAAACCAGCCCAGGTGATGGTGGTTACACCACACACTGATGATGCCGAATTTGGCGTTGCCGGAAGCGTAGCTCGCTGGGTAAGGGAGGGAAAGGAGGTAGTCTATATGGTGTGCACTAACGGTGACAAGGGAACCAGTGACCGGAAGATGAAACCAGAGGAGCTGGCCAGAATAAGAGAAAAGGAGCAGCGGGCTGCCGCCAGAGTTTTGGGCGTCAGGGAGGTCATCTTCCTCGGTTATCCTGACCAGGCTCTAGAGTATACCCCTGAGTTCAGAAAAGAGATTGTGCGCTTAATCAGGATGTACCGGCCGGAGACAATGATAACTGTTGATCCCTATCGCCGTTACTTCTGGTGGCATCGGGACCACCGAGCCTGTGGGCAGGTGGTCATGGATGCTATCTTCCCGTATGCCCGAGACCACCTGGCCTACCCCGATTTGCTTGAGCAAGGGCTTGAGCCGCATAGGGTCAAGGAACTCTTGCTCTTTAACACTGATGAGCCCAATTACCGGGTAGATATAAGCGACACCTTCAATTTGAAACTGGCCGCCCTGCTCTGCCATAAGAGCCAGGTGGCCGGTTTTGCCTCAGAGCTGGAAGGGGGTCTCAGAAAGTGGGCACAGGACATGGCACAGGGAGAGGATTTTGAGCTGGCTGAAGAGTTCCACCGTGTTGATATGTGGTGGTGACCGTCGCGTGACGAATATCTACTCGGTATAAATATTCACCTTTCCTCTGCCGGCTTCAATATCTACTTCAAAGTCGCTTAAGGCTTCCACCAGCTGCTCTATATCCTCTTCCTTGAGATTTCTCAGGTTGAAATCAATCCCTTTTTCCCTCAGGGCGGTGTCAACCTTGTCGGCAACATCAGTAGGCACTAGCGAAGTGAGCTTCACACCGGCGCGTATTAAAGCCAGAGGCACCCGTACGTTTACACGCTCAACATCCGCCTCAGCCCTGCCTTCAGTGCTTGGGTTTATCACAATTCTTAAATACCTGGGTGCTTTCTTGGTGGTTGAGCTCGTCTCAGGCCTGTCGACTAATTCCAACAGTCTTATTGCCTCATCTACGGTAATTTTCTTTTCAGCAACCATCTCCAGGATTCTCTTTTTGTTTTCAGCCATTTTTACCTCCTGTTTCGTTTATTTAAAAGAAATAAAAAACTTTTCATGTTTCTGCTGGATATCAACCTCAAGCTCTCGAAGGGCACATATTACCCGGAAGAGATAAGGGCCGCAAAGAAGCAGTGTTCTACTCCAGCCCCAGGGCCAGAGAAGCAGTGCCACAATAAGCACCAGGGGAACCAGCAAGAGAGCCATTATAGCCAGTAGTGGATAGATGAGAAAGAGAGGTAACCATAATCTTAAAGTTCCGTTGTTACGCTGCATGCGGAGTCTCATTATTAACGGCGGCCGGTTCATTTTGATAACCTCTCTATGGCTTCATCCGCTGTAATCTGGCCTCTTTCAAGCTCCTCCAGCGTTTCTTCGGTTGTGTTTAACGGGAAGGACTTGATAAAATTAAGCTGCATTGAAATGCGGTCCAGGCGACCTTTAACAGTCGGGTAGCTAATTCCAAAAATGCGTTCCATCTCCTTAATGGAGCCGTGGCATCTGACGAAGGCGGCAATAAAAACCTGGTTCTCTGAGGAAAGGCGAGCCAGCGGCGGCAATTCAAAATTGCCCTCTATGGCTATGTCGTTACTGGTCAGACGCACACGTTCCACGGTGATAGGTAAGCCTTGG
>JAUWZL010000039.1 GCA_030615305.1 Dehalococcoidia bacterium | reverse complement strand
ACATAACGACGACCAAGCGACCTTAGCCCGAAGTATTGAACAAAAAAGACGGAAGACAAAGCTATAGCCAGGGGCATATTAATATCGGTATTAGCTGGGCGGAGTAAATGCACCTCACCCTCAACAGTATGCACCGTTATTGAGCCAAAGCCAGGCAGCAGTGCCAGCCAGGCATTAAAACCGACGAAGAGAAAGATGGTGGCTACCACGGGGAAGAACTTCCGCCCTTTTCCCTCGCCGGCAACGCTGCAACAGAGGTCATAGAGCCAGCCAAGTAAAAATTCAAAGGCAGCCTGTAACCTACCCGGTATCAGCTTCATGCGGCGGGTAACGGCATAAGAAAACCCCACCAGAAAAATAATCGTAATCCAGGCAGCAATGATACTATTAGTAATCGGAAAGCCAAATATGTGAAATACTGGTGAAGCCGGCAGGTGAAGTTCTGGGGTATCGATACTAAGCCAGCTTGGGAACAAGTCACCAAACATGCTTTTACCAATAGGACCAGCAGCAAAACCAACTATAAGTAGAACAAGCAAGACAACTATAATCCCGATTAGCACCGGGAAAGAACAGCCCAGGCAGCCTCGCCGCTTAGGCACTAACTGTCCTCCTTATTCTCTTTGTTTCTAAAGAGAGGCAGAAGCATGCGATAAACACCAAAACCAGCAATAATTAATCCAAGAAATAGACCAACCAGAACAAAAATAGGCTCAGTACCGAGCTTACCATCTAGCCATAAACCACAAAGCACCCCTAACAGGATAGATAGCCCAACAAACCAGCCAACACCGAGCACATTCAGGGCTGCCTGCCATCTACGCATACCAGCCTCCACACCACCGCCCGCCAGCATACCAAAACTAGCCCTTCCAAGTCAAGCTACCCTACGCCATCAAATCCTCAATTTAAAGCTGACACAGGTCTATGACCCAGAGGTTTACCAAATACCTTGTTCGGAACTTGATAACCGCTCTCAGGTCATCAAAAAGCCCCGGAACTAGGAGTTAACAGTCCCAAGGCTTTTGATTTATCTCCAGTTGTTAAGCCCGGCTTAAGACTTATGTTTACCAAAGTCCTCTAGGTCAAGGCTATCAATGAAGTCACTGAAGGCTGACAATTTTCTCAACTCTTCGTCACTAATCTTCCTGCCTTTATACCTAGACTCCAAGTCCTTTTCATCAACAGCCAATTCGCCGGATTCTTCCACTCTGTCCAGTGATATGCCCGCCTTCTCCAGAACCGACTCCTCGGCATAAATAGGCACCTCCACTCGCACCGCCAGCGCCAGTGCATCACTGGGGCGGGCGTCAACCTCCATCTGTCCATCGCCTACATTAAGAATAATCTTGGCATAGAAGGTATCATTCTTAAGGTCACTGACGATAATAGAGTCAACAGAAGCCCCTAAGGCATCAATCATGGAGTGTAACAGGTCGTGAGTTAACGGCCTGGGCAGGGTTTCCCCCCGCAGTTTTATGGCTATAGCATTGGCTTCAGCAGGACCAATAAATATAGGCAGATAGCGTTCTGCCGTCTTCTCCTTCAACATGACCACATACTGAGAATTAAGCCGCGTAAGTTGCGGATTCATCAGACCGACCCGAATACTTTCAATGGTCATCTCCAGCATGGTAATCCCCTCCTGCTTCTCAACCAGCGTATCCATTCTACTCCTCATCAGCGAAACTGTCAACTAAAGAGACAGGTAATTTCTTTACAGCACCCGGTTGATATTATGGTATAATATTAGACCAAAGCCGCCTAAGAAGGAAACCTATTATCATGCATAAGGGTCGCAAGGCCATTGTCTGGTTTGACGAGGTCACTAAAGATGATATCCCCGTCGTTGGTGGCAAAGGGGCAAACCTGGGTGAGATGACCAGTGCTCAGATACCGGTGCCACCGGGCTTTATTGTAACCGCTGGCGCCTACTATGATTTTTTGCAAAGGTCAAAAATCACTGATAAAATTGGCGCCCTGCTGAAACCTTTAGACCCAGGCAATAGTAAGCAACTGCAGCAAATTTCAGCCAAGATAAAGCAAGTAATCCTGGGCTCGGCCATGCCCCCAGACTTAGCCAAGGAGATCGGGCAAGCCTATGTTAAGCTGGGCCGGGGGCTGGTGGCGGTACGCTCCTCAGCAACTGCTGAGGACCTGCCTGAAGCTTCCTTTGCTGGCCAGCAAAGCACCTTCCTCAATGTGCAGGGAGGGGATAATGTGGTAGCCGCCGTCCAAAAATGCTGGGCATCCCTCTTTGAACCGCGGGCCATTTACTACAGAGCCCAGCAGGGTTTTGACCACTTAAAGGTCGGCATCGCTGTTCCAGTACAAAGAATGGTAGCCTCCCAAACGTCCGGTGTCATATTTACTGTAGAACCAGTGACCAGTGACACCAAAAAGATTATTATAGAGGCGATATACGGTCTGGGTGAGGGCCTTGTCTCAGGGGAGGTAACCCCAGACCTTTATATTATAGACAAAGAAGGAATGTCAATTATCTCAAAAAGGGTAAGCCGGCAAGAGTGGCAGCTGACAGGAAATCCTATTGCCACCGAGAAGAACATAAATGCCTGGCAGTCCTTGCCAGCTTCAGTTCAGGGAAAGCAGAAGTTAACCGATGACGATATTATCCGACTTGCCAAGCTGGGAAAACAGATTGAAGACCACTACCGGTTTCCTCAGGACATTGAATGGGCAAAGGAAAATAACGAAATCTACATAGTCCAAACCCGCCCGGTAACCACTGTTAAAGAGATAGCCGAGGCTGAACCCGAAATTGAAGCCCCGGTGCTCCTTAGTGGGGCTGCGGCAAGCCCGGGCCTAGCTTCAGGACCGGTCAAGATAATATATAAAGCCTCACAAATAGACCGGGTGCACAATGGGGACATCCTGGTTGCCGAGATGACTACACCTGATTTCGTGCCGGCAATGAAAAGGGCGGTAGCCATTGTCACCGACCGTGGCGGCAGAACCGCCCATGCCGCCATTGTCAGCAGAGAGCTGGGTATTCCCTGCATAGTCGGCACCGAGCAGGCAACAACAACCCTGGCTGATGGACAAATAATTACCGTAGATGGCTCACATGGTAAGGTCTATAACGGTAAGGTAGCCCGGAGAATAACAACCACCTTCGTTACCAATATCCTCAGGGAAGCAATTCAGACCAGGACCAAAGTTTATGTAAACCTGGCTCAACCCGAACTGGCTGACTTGGTAGCCGCTCGTAACGTGGACGGTGTTGGCCTGCTCCGAGCCGAATTCATGGTTGCCCAGATTGGCGAGCACCCCAGCTACATGCTAAAACAGAAACGGGGTAACGAGTTTATTGATAAACTCTATCAGGGCCTATATACCTTTGCCAAGGCCTTTCATCCGCGCCCGGTGGTCTACAGAACCACCGATTTCAAGACTAATGAGTACCGGGAACTTGTCGGCGGTCAGGAATTTGAGGAGGTTGAGGAAAACCCCATGCTCGGTTATAGAGGCGCCTCCCGCTATATCACTGACGTTGATATATTCAAGCTGGAAATAGAAGCCGTAAAGAGGGTAAGAAAGGACTATACCAACCTGTGGGTCATGATTCCCTTTGTGCGTACGGTTGATGAGCTTAAACAGACCAAAAAAATTATGGAGCAAGAAGGGCTAAAGCGCTCCCAGGATTTCAAGCTGTGGATGATGGTTGAAGTGCCCTCCAATATCTTCCTGATGGAGAAATTCCTTGAGGCTGGTATTGATGGCATATCTATCGGCAGTAACGACCTTACCCAGCTTATTCTGGGCATTGACCGCGACAGCGCCAAACTAGCCAAAACCTTTGATGAGCGAAATGAAGCTGTACTGATAGCTTTAGAAAGAGCTATTAAAGTATCCAAGAGAATGGGCGTTACCTCCTCTATTTGCGGGCAGGCGCCCTCAGACTACCCTGAGCTTACCCAAAAACTGGTCGCCTGGGGAATCACCTCGATCTCGGTAAATCCTGATGTGATAGGCGCTACGCGAGCAATAGTGGCCAAGGCAGAGGCCAAGCTGAAGACTTGATGATTATTCGGCTTAACATCCGCCAGATAGCTGAAGAAAAGGAGGCGGGGCTTTCCCCCCACGCAGTTAAGAGCAGCTTATCCCAGGGTAGGCTCAGCTACGAAGAACCAGACCCGATACGCACCGCCTTTCAGCGAGACCGGGACCGCATTATCCACAGCAAGGCTTTCCGCCGCTTAAAGCACAAGACGCAGGTTTTCATAGCCCCCTTAGGCGACCACTATGTAACCAGGCTGACCCATACCCTGGAGGTTTCTCAGCTGGCACGCACCATAGCCCGAGCTCTTAATCTCAATGAAGATTTGACTGAGGCCATAAGCCTGGGCCATGACCTGGGTCATACCCCCTTTGGTCACATAGGTGAAGATGTTCTCAATGAACTATATCATCAGGGATTCAGACACTATGAACAAAGCCTTCGGGTTGTTGACCTTCTGGAGAACGATGGCCGGGGACTAAACCTCACCTGGGAGGTAAGAGACGGCATCTTAAACCACTCCAAGTCAGAGGAGGAAGATATCTTAGGCCATAATTGGGGCATGGTGAATACCTTTGAGGGGCAAGTATGCAAGATTTCTGATGCCATCGCTTACATCAACCATGATATCGGGGATGCCATAAGAGCGAGCATCATTACTGAGGACGATTTACCAAAGTCAACTACCAAAGTTCTAGGGCAGTCACACAGAGAACGGGTAAATACCATGGTCTGCGACATTATTGAAAACTCCTGGGTAGTAACCGGTTACAATAGTTCTGCTGCCAGGCCGGCTATAGGGATGGGCCGTGGAGTTGCCCGGGCAACCAATAGCCTTCGCCGTTTTCTCTTTGATAAGGTATATAATGTAATATCGGTCCAGGCTGACGCCGAAAGGGCACGGAATGTAGTGCGCAAACTCTATAAATACTTTATTGAACACGAAGACAGGCTGCCGCCAGAATACCAGCTTTATGGTGATGAGCTGGAACGAAGGGTGGTTGACTATATCGCCGGCATGACCGACCAGTATGCCCTGAACCTGGCTGAAGAACTTTTTTTAATTCAAGACAAGGCTAAATAACAAATTATTATGCGAAATCACCTTAAAGGGTATTGACAAAATTACCTCATAGTGATACACTTTGGAGTATGAACAACTATAAAATATACGAACACAAATGTTTAAGATGTGGACATAGGTGGGCTAGCCGGAGAGCTAAGCCAATACGTTGTGCAAATTGCAAGTCACCCTATTGGTATATACCGAAGGGTGAAGTTGAAGAACAGACATGTCTTTTTTGCAGTTCTACGGATATCTTGGTACCCCAAATCGGAATAGCATGGGGTATGTCGGGATATGACTACTCATTTTGTAGAAAATGTTTGCAAGGTATGACAGCCGAAAAGTTCTGGGAAAGAATGTTTAAGGAGGAAGGTTATAATTGGCCTCCGAAGCTCAAATTGGGGGAGTGAAAGTAAGAGAGGGGGCTTTGCCCCCTCTCTAAAACCTCTTCCCCCTCTCCTTTGAAGGAGAGGGGGATACAGGGGGAGAGGTAGCATAATATTAGAATGAGTGTTATTGATGAGGTAAAGCAGAGAACAGACATCGTAGAGGTTGCCAGCCAGTACACCACGCTGACCAAGGCAGGACGCAACTTCAAGGGGCTATGCCCGTTCCACAGTGAAAAGCACCCCTCATTCTTCATCTACCCTGAGCAGCAGAGCTGGTACTGCTTTGGCGCCTGCGGTACCGGTGGTGATGCCTATGCCCTCGTTATGAAAAAAGAGGGCACCAGCTTCGGCGAGGCGCTTAGGCTCCTTGCCCAAAGAACCGGCGTTACCATACCAACAAGTACCAAGCCAGGGGCGGATAAAGAAAAGAATGAGAGACTATACCAAGCCAATGAGGCAGCAGCGGGGTATTTTCATCATTTGCTTGTTAATTCCCCGGCTGGAGAAAGGGCTAGAAATTACGTTGCCCAGCGGGGTCTATCAACCAAGTCCATTTCCGATTTTCAACTAGGTTTCAGCCCCAACAGCTGGGATGCCTTAAAGAAATACCTGATGGAGAGAGGCTATAGCGAAAGCGAAATTGTTGCCGTCGGTTTAGTAATAGAAGCAGAATCAGGAGGCAGCCACGACCGCTTTCGCAACCGGCTGATGTTCCCCATACGCGATATTAGAGGCCGCACCACCGGTTTTGGCGCCAGAGCCTTAGATGATTCTATGCCCAAATATACTAATTCACCCGAAACGCCGGTCTTTGATAAAAGCAGCTGCCTCTATGGCATCGACACTGCCCGTGAAGCTATCAGGCAGCAGGACAGGGCAGTGATTGTTGAGGGTTACACGGATACTATCACTGCCCACCAGAATAGCTTTAGTAACGTAATTGCCTCAATGGGGGCCTCGGTTACCGAGAAGCAGGTCAGCACTCTAAAAAAGCTAACCAAGAATATAATTCTTGCCCTTGATGCCGATGCTGCCGGGGAAGAAGCCACCCTACGAGGCGTTGGCTACGAAAACACCATTGGCGCCGAGGTAAAGGTCATCATCCTGCCCCAGGGAAAAGACCCTGATGAAGTAATCAAAGAGGCCCCAGAAAACTGGCAGCACCTCCTGGATGAGGCGGTACCGATAATTGACTA
>JAUWZL010000036.1 GCA_030615305.1 Dehalococcoidia bacterium | reverse complement strand
TAACGGTCTCGGTCTTCTATATGATAAGGAAATAGGTAAACCTATAACCAAGGTAAATTACCAGCTCATTGAGACCGACCCGACTAAATATACCAGAAAGAAATGGTGGGGAGAGTTCTCCACAAGCAAAGAAATAAAGCGGGCTGGCAACTACATAATTGAACTAGAAGACGGTCGCAAGGGTGAATGTTTCATTTTCACTAATACTGAGCTAAAACAAGGGCGTGGTTCCCAGTATTTTTACCACTTTAATGGCCGAAGTGCTTTAGGCAGACTTTTGTCAAACAGGGAGCAAAGGTTGTAAAAGCTAATGGCTATGTTTTCTTGACTAATTTCCAAACGACTTCTTGCTTACATTCCTTATGGGCAAGGGATAGGGTTACCATAAAAGGAGCTGTTATCATGAAAAATGCGATAGAAGAACTGGAGGCAAAAGCCAAGGCGGCCAAAGCGGCTTCACGCCGTATGGCTTATCTTTCTACTGAGGTCAAGAACAAAGCGCTGTGTAATATTGCTGATGACCTTCTAGCCAAGAAGGATGCAATACTGGTCGCCAATGAAATTGATTATAAAGAGGCAGAAGTCTCTGGCATGAGTGCCGCCATGCTTGACCGTCTGTTACTCACGGCAGAGCGAATTCAATCTATGTCACAGGATGTACTAGCAGTAGCCGCCCTCCCCGACCCGGTGGGCGAGGTGTTGGACATGCGCACCCTGCCCAACGGCTTGCTCATAGGTAAGAAGCGGGTGCCGCTGGGAGTGATTGGAGCCATCTATGAGAGCCGGCCCAATGTTACCATAGACATCTCCAGCCTGTGCCTCAAGTCAGGCAATGCCACAATCTTAAGAGGTGGCAAGGAGGCAATTTATTCCAATACTGCTCTGGCTAGAGTAGTCCAGGGGGCAGCCACTAGAGCCGGCGTGCCTGATGGGGCCATCCAGTTTATAGAGAATACTGACCGCACCCTGGTGAACCATATGCTCAAGATGGGGGATATTATTGACCTTGTTGTCCCCCGGGGTGGTGCCGGGCTGATAAAATTCGTTACCGAAAACGCTAGCATGCCGGTGGTTAGCGGTGGTATTGGTGTCTGCCATACCTATATTGACAGTTGCGCCGATATAGCCAAGGCGGTGGCTATCGCCGTTAACGCCAAGGTGCAGCGGCCAACTGTCTGCAATGCCCTTGACTGCCTGCTGGTTCACGCTGAGATTGCCCAGCGCTATCTGCCTCAAATAGCCGCCGAATGGACAAAGGCCGGGGTAGAGATGCACTGTGATGAGGCGGCTCTGTCAGTTCTCAGGTCAAATAAGTCTTTAAGGTTGCTGCCGGCTACAGATGAGGATTGGGGTAAGGAGTTCCTGTCACTGGTGGCTGCTGTAAAAGTAGTGGCTTCCCTGGACGAGGCGCTTGAGCATATTGAACGCTATGGCTCTGGGCACTCTGAGGCTATTGTTACCGAGGACTACGGGGCGGCAATATGTTTTCTAAATAAGGTTGACGCTGCCTGTGTCTACGTTAATGCCAGCACCCGGTTTACTGATGGCGGTCAGTTCGGTCTGGGAGCTGAGCTGGGCATCAGTACCCAGAAAATGCATGCCCGCGGCCCGTTAGGCTTAAAAGAAATAACCTCGTATAAGTGGATTATCTTCGGCAGCGGGCAGATAAGGCCCTAAATACCTTAAGCAGTCCTTAGACTCTCCAGGGCATGCTGTTGGGCTTGGAATAGCTTCTTGATGCCCTTTTCTGCCAGTGCCAGTACAGCACTAATGGTCTCCCTGGAAAAGGGCTTAGTTTCAGCCGTACCCTGAACCTCGACAAATTCACCCTTGCTGGTCATCACTACACTAAAATCAGCCTCGGCATGACAGTCTTCGTCATAGCAAAGGTCAAGTAACATATAGCTGTGAACAAGACCAACACTGGTGGCGGCTACAGCGCTCTTCAGCGGCATTGATGATATTATGCCCATATTGTTCAGGGTCTGCATCGCTTGATACAGGGCGACATAGGAACCGGTAATGGCTGCTGTTCTGGTGCTGCCATCCCCCTGCAGAACATCGCAATCTACAATCAAAGTCCTCTCCCCCAGTTCAGAGAGGTCTGTTACTGCCCGCAGTGAACGCCCGATCAAGCGCTGTATTTCCTGGCTCCGGCCGGCAATCCTACCCTGAGCTGAATCACGGGGGGTGCGGGTGACAGTGGCCCGGGGCAACATAGAATACTCAGCGGTAATCCAGCCAGTACCACTTCCCCTCAGGAAGTTGGGCACCCTTTCCTCGACACTGACCGAGCATACCAGCCAAGTCTTCCCCAGCTCTATCAGCACCGAGCCCTCAGAAAAGCTCTGAAAACCGGGGGTTAGGCATATCGGCCTCAGTTCATCATAGGCACGACCATCAACCCTTTTCATTTGGCAAAGTATAGCATTAATAACTGACATTGACAATTAAGTTTCTGGTGACCTCCTTAACCTCCTTTTTCTACAATCTATAGCAGGCAGAGGGCAGGTAATCTTGGGCCTCAAAACCACCCATAAGTAATGATAGGACCACTCTTTGTAGGACTGTTCTACCATTACTTTCTGCTTTTTTATATTACTTTTTACTGCCTTTCTAGTACCTTTTTCCTATAAAATTAGTTAGTTTGGGTGATTGTGTATAAGAAGAAATGATTGCATACTTAAAATAATCAATAGTCAACTATTGGGATGAAAAAGTAATTATGAGTACCAACGGTAGTGAAAAAATAAGAATGAAAACAGAATATCGCGAAAGCAAATTACCGGCGAGGTTATTACCCATAAGTGAAGTTGCCCGTTTCTTTGGTGTTCATTGCAGCACCATCAGATGATAGGGCAAAAAAGGACTGCTTAGGTCATACGCCATCGGACTTCGCCATGACCTGAGGTTTAAGCAGGAGGATGTTCTCAGATTCCTTAATAAGTGTCAGGAAGGAAGTGCCAACGGAGCATCCTTAAATGATGGCTTGAACAAGGGAAGGCGAAAAGTGCGCCGGACAGCGAGTTTTGAGGAAAAAGTGTTGGTCACCAGAACGTGACAATTTTTTAATTTTTTAACTTTATTCCGTGATTTCTTGGTTCTAATGAGTTATAATAGTAATGTGCTGAGTACAACAATTAAAAGAGGAGGTTGGCTAGATGGAAGAGGTGAGTAGTAAAGTAATGCGGGGAGCTGAAGAGGCAGCTAAGATTCTTGATGAATACAAACAAAGGCTTACCCAGGTTATTATAGAGGAAGGGGAAAGGATAAGAAAAGAGGCTGAGAAGGAATCAGCCGGTATAATCGCTCAGGCCCGGGAGGAAGCTACGCAGATTATTAACCAGGCGAGGAGAGATGCTGAGCAGAGGGTGCTACAGTATATAACTGAGTCGAGGCTGAAGGCTGAGCAAGTAGCAGTCGAATTTAAAGAGGTAGCCAAAAGAAAAGCTGAGGAAGAAGCTACGCAGATTATTAACCAGGCTGATGAGAGAGCAAGGAAACGGGCTGAGGAGAGGGAACGGCGGGAGGTAGAGCGCATCATCAGCGAAGCTAACCAGGAAGCAGCCAGAATTGTAGCCAGAGCCAGGCAAACAGCTAAGGAGGAGGCCGGTAAGATAGTAGCTGGCTCAAGGAAGGAAGCGGAAAAAGAAGCTGTGAGGGTAATAGAATCGGTTAAAAAGGAAGCCCAAGACTCAGCTAAGGCTATTGCTGAGTTAAAACAGAAGGCAGAACGGGAAATCAAAGAGGCTAAAGAAAAGGCACACCAAGAAGCGGAACTGATTATCAAAAATGCCAGAGATATAGGTAAGAAGAAGGCTGAAGAGGAGCCGGCCAGAATTATTGCTGAAGCCAAACAAAAGGCAGAGACGATTACCAGCGAAGCTATGGAAAGGGGCAGGAAGAAAGCAGAGGAGGAGCTCGCCGAGGTCATAGATGAGGCAAAACGGAAGGCAGAATGGGAAGCGGCGGTAATTATCTCTGAGGCCAAACAAAGAGCAGAGCTGATTATTACTGAAGCCAGGGATAAGGTAAAGAGGGTGGTTGATGAATCAGACAGGGTTCTGGCTAGAGCAAGACAGAAGGCACAGCAGATTGTTGAGCAGGCTGAGGCAAGAGCCAACAAGAGTTCAGCGCCTCAGGCTGAGGATATTGTCATCCGGTTGCCAAAGAAGTAAGAAGGGAAGCGGTTGTATGGCCTGATTCACACTTATCCAAACATTATGAAGGGAAGCAAATGAGATGCTTCCCTTCTTGTCTTTCAACCTTGCCTTCATCGCCCCAGCCTCACCACTAGCTATTTACCCATTATCTCTAAAGTTAGTATAATAGCCACATGATCATCAGTCAAGAAATCTGCCGCCTGATAGATGCAGTCAAAAATGACCGCACTCACGGCGCCAGTGAGCTAGCCAGGCAGGCAGTAAACGTTCTTAAGGTGGCTGCCGAGCACAGCCGGGCAAACAGTGTTAAGCGGTTCTTACGAGAGCAGAAGGAGGTGGCACAGCAGCTGATGCGAGTCCGTCCGGCTATGGCGCCAGTATTTAACATGGTCAATATCTTGCTCAGTGCTGTTGTTAGCCAGGCTGCCAAAATGGATTTGGATAAACTCAAGCTGTTTACCGTTTCTAGGGCTGATGAGGCGGTTAGGGATTCAATAAGGGCGGTAGCTCAAATTGCTGAACATGGTGCCAGACTAATCTCTGATGGAGACAGGGTAATGACTCACAGCTACAGCTCAACAATAGTAGCCGTGCTGAAGAAAGCCTTTGATAGATACAGCAACATCACTGTAATTACAACTAGGTCAGGGACAAGCGGTAGCGGCACGATTACCGCCGGCGAGCTTGGGCGCTACGGCATACCGGTTACCTTTATTGATGATACGGCAATAGGGCTCTATATATCAAGCGTCAATAAGGTTATAATCGGCGCTGACAGAATATGTGCCGATGGTAAGGTTGTAAATGGGGTTGGCAGTTACCAGCTGGCTATAGCTGCCGAAAAAACTAAAGTCCCCTTTTATGTTTTATGTGAAAGGCTTAAGTTTGACTCTAGGCTAAAAGGCGAAGATGTCGATTTAGAGGAAGGGGAACCATCTGAACTGGTTGGGACTGGAAGATTACCACCAGAGGTCAAGGTTCAAAACCCCCACTTTGATATTACGCCGCCGGAGCTGGTCACCGGCATATTAACCGAGAAGGGGCTACTTTCACCGGAACAGGCCATAGATTATTTAAAAACTGGCCCGGCTGGTTAGTCCTGATATACCCGGGCCAAGGTTTCCTTGAGCATGGGCACCGTCTCGTAGTTATCGATGTCTCCCGGTTTTATCCACCTTATCTCATTATGTTCCCAATCTATTTTGACCTTATTCCGTTCCTTTATCCGAAACAGATAGGGGTGGACCACCCATTTGATGCCTTCATCTTCTGCTTCAAGAAGGTCACCCTTCCTTACCAGTTCTAGGTCTTCTCGGCGCAAGCCGGTTTCCTCTTCTATCTCTATCAGAGTTTGCTCATCAGCAGTTGTCTCCACATAACCACTAACGCCAGCCCATCTTCCCTGGAAACTACCCACCATCTCACTGCGACGTAAAATCAGTATCCTGGCATCACACTCAAGAAAGCAAGTAACAACATGCTTTTCTGGAAGCTCGTTTATCAATCAAACCCCTATTTCTACTTTAAGTCTAGCAGGTATTCTCTTAACCAGGATAGGGCAGCTTGGGCCGCATCTTGTTTGTTTTGCTCTCGGTCGCCATGGAAGCTGTATTTCCGGCTGTAGGTCCCAGCCTGGTATGATAAGCCGATGTAAAAAAGGCCTACCGGTTTACCCGGGGTAGCACCACTGGGACCAGCAATGCCGGTATCTGCCAGGCATATATCTACGGACAGTACCCTTCTGCCGCCCTGTGCCATCTCCTCAGCCACCTGGGAACTGACCGCGCCGAACTTGTTGATGGTCTCTTCCTTCACCCCGACCAGGCTAATCTTGGTCTGGTTACTATAGGCCGTAACCGACCCTTTATAGTAGTCTGAGCTACCCGGGACATTGGTTATAAGGTGAGATATCAGACCACCGGTGGCTGATTCAACAAGCCCCAGGGTAAGTCCTTTCCGGCGAAGTAGGGCGCCCACCTCTTGCTCTAGACTGGTCATGATTTAGAAAAAACCTGCCCAAGCCAATGAATTTGCCACTACGATTTTTAGGCAAAATATTGACTTTTCGGCAACCTGGTGTTATTATCCAGGCTGCTGTCAATTATATATGAATTGGGTAATAAAATAAAGCCAAGCATATCAAAAACCAATTAGCTGACAAACAAAAGGGGGTCTCAATGAGAATAGCAGCTATAACTTCTATTACGATCGGTTTACTAGGCGCACTGATGGCTGCCCTCACCGCCTTGGAGGTAGCCCCAGCATTTATCGAAGGTGGACTAGGATTTGGTGAAGTTATTCTTACCACCGCATTCTGGGGTGGCTTGGCGGTAATTTTGCTTTTAGCCGGCATCGCTTTTGGTGTTATTTCTGGTGGCCGCCTTGGCAACACTGAGGGCTAGTGACATCGGCACCACTACTAATCAGCGGTTGTCATGCTAATTCAAAAGAGCCGGGGCAGAATATGGTGAGATAGGGCTATAGCTAGTGCTTTCACCCGCCTGCCTCACGCAGTTCATTGATGTGACCACAATGGCGACAATAATACCTGCCCATATCAAAGTACATTTCACTACCACATTCCGGGCACTCGGCATTCGCCCTTCGGCATATATAGCCACATTGGAGATAGTGGTCAAACCAGGTATCCTCATCTATATCAAGAAATATATCGCCGCCACATTTAGGGCAGCTTCTGGCTTTCCACATTGCCATATTAGATTTACCTCTGCTTAAACATCAAATGTCACCTGAGAGCTATGCTCATCTCAGGGTTATGACTATAAATCC
>JAUWZL010000075.1 GCA_030615305.1 Dehalococcoidia bacterium | reverse complement strand
CACCGGCTGCTTATCAAAGCTGTCCTGGGGCTGGCCAACCCTATATAAATTAATATCCCAGAAGCGGCTTGAGTCTGGTGTCAACAGCTCATCAATGAGGATAAGCTTGCTGTCATCCAGCCCGAATTCCAGCTTGGTATCGGCAATTATAAAACCCCTGGTCTTGGCATATTCCCGAGCATAGCTATATACGGCGAGGCTTTTCTCCTTTATCTCTTTAGCCAGAGATTCGCCTACCTTTTTTTCAACCTCTTCCATTGACAGGGGAATATCATGCCCTTCTTCTGCCTTGGTGGTCGGGGTGAATATTGGCTGGGGCAGTTCCTGGCTTTCCAGCAGGCCTTCGGGCAAAGGAATACCAGAAACGGTGCTGTGCTGGCGGTATTCTTCCCATGCTGACCCGGAAATGTAACCGCGTACCACGCATTCAATTGGAATGCGCTGGGCTTTCTTGACCATCATAGAGCGGCCATTAAGGTAGGGCGGGTAGGCAAAGCGACTTTCCACAGGGAGATAGGAATCCAAGCAACTGGCATCATAAACCACCTTAAGCAGGTGGTTGGGCACTAAAGTTTTTGTCTTTTCAAACCAGAAGGCGGACAGTTGATTCAGTACTCGTCCCTTGTTAGGTATGCCGCAGGGCAGGACAACATCAAAGGCAGAGATTCGGTCGCTAGCCACGATGAGAAGATGACTATCCAGCCGGTAGGTGTCACGTACCTTGCCCTGAATGAATAAAGGTAGTGGCAAATCTGAACTGAGTAAGACCGACCGTTTGGTTTTCATATTGACGTGGGGCCTAGTTGTGTTAACTCAAGTGTGATGGATTTCTTTTTCCACTGTGCTTCGGTTAAGCCCAGACGTTTAAAAATCTCGTCTACATAGCGCAAATAGTAGTTATAGTCAAAGAGTGATTCAAGCTCTGGTTCTGGCAAGATGGTGGTAATTTCGGCATTGGCTTTAAGCAGGCTGAGGTAGTTTTTATTGCTCTGCCATGCCTTCATTGCGTTCCGCTGAACGAGTTCATAGGCTTGCTGCCGGCTTAACCCCTTATCGATAAGGGCGAGCATCACTCGCTGTGAGAAGACCAGCCCCTTAGTTAGCCCCAAGTTCTTTTTCATCATTTTGGGGAAGACCTTAAGTCCGGCTATCACCGATGTGAAAAGGGCAAGGCAGTAGTCCAGCAAGATACAGGCGTCGGGCAGAATAATGCGCTCGGTGGATGAATGGCTGATATCACGCTCGTGCCACAGAGCAACGTTTTCCATGGACGTTAGGGCGTAGCCCCGCATAAGTCGTGAAAGTCCGCAGATCCGCTCACAAAGCTCCGGGTTTCTTTTGTGCGGCATGGCTGAGGAGCCGGTCTGCCCTGGCTCAAACGGCTCCTCAACCTCGTGTGTCTCAGTTTTTTGTAGCGCTCTGATTTCAGTGGCAAACTTCTCCAGAGAGCTTGAGATTATACCCAGGGTGGTAACGAACTGGGCGTGGCGGTCACGTTGCAAAACCTGGTTTGATATAGGGGCTGGGGCAATGCCTAGCTTGGCGCAGGCCTTTTCTTCAACCTCAGGGGTCACTGTGGCATAGGTGCCGACAGCCCCGGAAATCTTGCCCACGGCGACCATCTTGGTGGCTTCAGCCAGCCGGTACCGGTTGCGCTTCATCTCCTCAATCCATAGCGCCAGCTTCAGGCCAAATGAGGTCGGTTCGGCATGAATGCCATGGGTGCGACCAATCATAACCGTATATTTGTGTTTTAGCGCTTTTTCCGCCAGTACCGATATCAGTTCCTTAATGTCCTGGTTCAGCAGGTTAGCCGCCTCAACCAGCTGCAAACTGAGGGCGGTGTCTATTACATCATTGGAGGTAAGACCGAGGTGAATGAAGCGCGATTCTTTACCCAGGCTCTCTGAGATTGAGCCCAGGAAGGCGGTCATATCGTGGTGAGTTTCCTTGAGAATCTCACGCATGCGTTTAAAATCGCACCGCGCCATCTTTATCTTAGGTACCGATTTTCTGGGAATCTTGCCCAGTTCAGCCCAGGCATCGCAAACAGCGATCTCCACATCTAGCCACTTGGCAAACTTGTTCTCGTCTGACCAGATTCTTTTCATCTGGGGCCTAGTGTAACGCTCAATCATTCATTATCCCCCTAGTCTTGGGAAAGTTGTCTTCGGCATTTCTCATAGGCTTCTCTTATACTATCATACTTCAAGCCCAGAATTTCAGCGGCAAGGTAGGCGGCATTTTTAGCCCCGGCGGCACCTATGGCTACTGTGGCTACCGGTATTCCGGCTGGCATCTGAGCCATAGAATAAAGAGCATCAACACCTTTTAATTCATTGGTCGACACTGGCACACCGATTACCGGTAAAGTGGTCCAGCTAGCTAAAACACCAGGTAGATGGGCGGCACCGCCGGCAGCCGCGATAATAACCTCAATCCCCTGGCTTCGGGCAGCCAGTCCGTAATCCCTGACCTTTTCTGGATTACGATGGGCGGATATTACTTTTACCTCATAGTCAATGCCAAGCATATCCAGCGTCTCCAGAGCTGGCTTAATAGCTTCAGCGTCTGATTTTGAGCCCATAACCACGGCAACTTTTGGCATAATTTTTAACCTCGCTATTTTAATGGTTTTCATCAACCAGAGCAATGTCCTGGCGATAATGGCAGCCCTCAAAATGGATTCGTGAAATATTATTATATACTTTTTCTCTGGCTTCGGCGATAGTTGTGCCGGTGGCAACCACGGTAAGTACTCGCCCACCGCTGGTTACTACTTCTCCGTCTGAGCCCAGCTTGGTACCAGCATGGAATACCAGAATATCTTCATCCACTTTGTCTAGACCAGTGATGGGGAAGCCCTTTTTGTAGCTACCTGGGTAGCCGGCTGAGGCCATCACCACGCCAACACAGGCATCACTACTCCATTCTATATCCATCTGATGAAGACTGTTGTTAGCGACACTGAGCATAATATCCACTAAGTCTGTCTTGAGCCGGGGCAGGATAACCTGCGTTTCCGGGTCGCCAAAACGGGCATTAAATTCCATTACCTTTGGTCCGTCATCGGCAATCATCAGTCCACCATAAAGGACCCCTTTGTACGGTCTGCCCTCGTCATGTAGGGCTCTTACTGTCGGTTCCATGATGGTATCGGTTACTGCTTTGGCTAGTGCTGGAGTGAAAAAGTAGGGCGGGCTGTAGCTAGCCATGCCGCCGGTATTGGGCCCCTGGTCGCCGTCAAAAACCGGCTTGTAGTCACAAGCCGGCACCATGGGGACTGAGGTGTGAGCATCGGTGAAGGCGAAAGCGCTCATCTCTCTGCCTTCCAG
>JAUWZL010000087.1 GCA_030615305.1 Dehalococcoidia bacterium | reverse complement strand
TGCCATTTCTCGTCTATCAGCTTTTTGCCTTTATCTCCCCGGCACTCACCAGCAAAGAAAAGTCATATATCTACCGGATACTACCGTTTATAACGGTGATGTTCCTGGGCGGGGTTGCCTTTGCCTACTTTATTGCTTTACGACCAGCACTAGGCTTCTTGCAGAACTTTATGTCGGGCTTGGCCGAACCTCAGTGGAGGATTAGCGATTATATTAATATTGTGACCCGACTCATAGTATCTGTCGGCCTTGTTTTTGAGACACCGGTAATAATAATGTTTCTGTCAAGGATGGGGCTCGTTACACCACAGTGGCTTGCCCGCCGGCGGAAATTATGGATAGTGGTATCCTTCATCTTAGCGGCTCTCATTACACCTACCTTTGACCCGATAAACCAGACCATTATTGCTCTGCCGCTGATTATTCTGATGGAGCTGAGTATCTTTCTATCCAGGTTCGTTTATAAGAAGAGGGCTGAACTGGCACAAGCTGCAGCCTGATTCTGGGCAAGTTCCGGCTGAGTATTGACACGGTATAGGTTTATATTTAACATTGTAGACTATAGTGACCAGTTTTCAAGTCTTAGGGAACAAGGGTAGCATGTTGAAATGGTAGAGAGAGGTTGCATCTGTCATTCTTGTGGTAAGAAAATAGAATTCAGCCAGGAAGAGCTCCCCTGCGATGCCCTGCACGGCTGGCTTATTGTATCCTGCCTGAAGGGTTCGGAATCCGTTGACCGTTACAGCTTCTGTTCCTTCAGCTGCCTTCAAAAATGGGTGGACAGCCAGGTACCTACGGTTCCCGAGGTATTTCTAAAGTCTCTGGGTGAAGAAAGCAACGAATCATAAGGAGCAGGTCCAAAGTGTGCCAGAGCTAGAAATAGCTCTGGACCAAGAAGACCTGCTTTGTTTATAGTTCTCTTTATATTGATAGGAGGTATATCCAAAATGGGTGAAATCCCTGAGATTGGTAAGATCTCGGCCGAAATCTTTAACGAACTCATATTTCCCAGGCTGGGTGCCAAAAGTGCCCAGATACTGGTCGGCCCCAGGCACGGGACAGATGTCGGCATAGTAGAAATCGGGGATAAGGCGGTCTCGTTCACCTGTGACCCGGTATTTATCGTCCCTGAGTATGGCTGGGAAAGGGCGGCTTGGTTTGCCGTTCATATCCTGGCTTCTGATTCCGTAACCTGTGGGCTGCCGCCCCGTTTCTTAGCCATAGACCTGAACCTGCCCATGGAGATGACCAAAGAGCAACTGGGGATAATGTGGGATACCATGCACCGTGAATGTGACCGACTGGGTATCTCCATCATCTGTGGTCATACTGCCAGATACGAAAACTGCCACTATCCTATGGTGGGTGGTGCCACGGTGATAGGCGTTGGTGAAAGGGATGAGTATGTTACCCCTGTCTTTGCTCAGGCTGGAGATAAGATAATCATTACCAAGGGGCCGGCTATTGAGGCAACCGGCATTTTTGCCGCCATGTTCCCGCAGCTTATTGAGCAGGAATTCGGGTCTGATTTCCACCGGCGGGCAGAACAGGTATTCTATAAGATGTCGGTGGTGGAGGATGCCATGACTGCAATCAGTGTTGGCGTTAGAGAGGACGGCATTGCCGCCATGCACGACGCCACTGAGTGTGGCATCTGGGGGGGCCTTTATGAGCTGGCTGAAGCGGCCGGCCTGGGCGTAAGGGTGGAGCCGGAACGGATTGTAGTTGAAGACTGCGTCATGGAGATATGCCGCTACTTTGGCATTGACCCCTATGCTTCTATCAGTGAGGGGACGCTAATTATCGCCTGCCGCCAGCACAAGGCTCAGGAAGTGGTACAGGTTCTGTCTCAAAAAGGTGTTAATTCTTCCATTGTCGGCGAGTTTACCGAGCCGGAGAAGGGCATGGTGCTGGTCAGGGGAGGTAAGGAGGAAGAACTAAAACATCCCTTGGTTGACCCCTTCTGGAAGGCTTTTTATAGTGCTCTTGCCAAGTACAAGTCTTAGATAGTGAAGGTTAAGGCGCTGAGGATAAAGGTGATGGATAAAACGGAGAAAGCACCCATAATCCGCATTTTTGAGCGAGGTGAAAAAGATGACCTTGCGTATCTGGTTGCAGGTGTCCTTGCTGCATAGGGATTAATATAGAGCAAGGATGAAATCAAGAAGATGGCGGTTGATGCTGAGGCGGGTGTGGTGCATGTAGAAACCAATTTATTAGGGGAAAAGGAATTAATGTTTATAGCCATGAGTGGAGGGTTGTAGCTGGTGATAGATAATGATGCCGAAATGGTAAACAAAATTCTGAGCTTAAAGAGGGAAAAGAGGGCTGTTATCCTGGCTCATAACTATCAGCTGGGTGAAGTTCAGGATATAGCTGACTTTGTTGGCGATTCTTTAGGGCTGAGCCAGCAAGCTGCCCGAACTCAGGCCGAGGTGATAGTCTTCTGTGGCGTTCATTTTATGGCTGAGACAGCCTCTATTCTGTGCCCCGATAAGGTGGTCTTGCTGCCCGACCTGAATGCTGGTTGCCCCATGGCCAATATGATTACTGCTGAAGGGCTAAGGCAAAGAAAAAGAGAGCTAAAGGGTGCTGCCGTAGTCTGCTATGTTAACTCAACGGCAGAGGTCAAGGCGGAGTCGGATATCTGCTGCACCTCAGCCAATGCCGTTGCAATGGTGGATAGCCTGGATAGTGAGCGAATACTGTTTGTCCCCGACAAGTATCTGGGTCACTATGTCTCAACCAAGACGAAGAAGAAGATGTTTCTCTGGCCCGGCTTCTGCCCGACCCATGTCAGAATACTGCCCGAGCATATCATTGAGCTGAAAGAAGATTACCCCCAGGCTAGGGTTGTGGTTCATCCGGAATGTAGACCAGAAGTTATAGCTCTGGCTGATGAGGTGTTGAGCACCGGGGGTGTGTGCCGTTATGCCCGGCGAGAGGATGTCAGCCAGATTATAGTGGGCACGGAGATAGGTATAATATACCGGCTCAGGAAGGAGAACCCGGGCAAGAAATTTATTCCCAT
>JAUWZL010000091.1 GCA_030615305.1 Dehalococcoidia bacterium | reverse complement strand
GCTAAGCGAGCCTGATGCCGGCCATGTAAGGGAGGCTCTTTCTAAGCTAGAATTCTTTCTTGCCCAGGATATTTTCCTCTCCGAGGCGGCTGAGCTGGCTGATGTTGTCCTCCCGGGGACGACCTTTGCCGAAAAGGACGGCACCTTTACCAATACCGAGCGCCGGGTGCAGCCGGTAAGAAAAGTCATTGAGCCGATAGGTAACTCCAGGGCTGACTGGTTAATCACCTGCCAGATTGCCAAGAGGATGGGGGGCAAGGGCTTTGATTTTGAGCACCCGTCTCAGATTATGGACGAGATTACCCGCCTCACCCCAAGCTACGGTGGTATCTCCTACCAGCGTCTGGAATCAGGCGGCCTACAATGGCCCTGCCCGACTAAGGAACACCCGGGGACACCTATCCTGCACACTCAGAAATTCACACGGGGCAGGGGCAGGTTTATCCCCCTGGAGTATAAGCCGCCTATGGAGCTGCCCGATGATAACTACCCGCTGGTGCTGACCACAGGGCGCAGCCTGTTTCACTACCATACCGGTACCATGACCCGGAGGGTAAAAGGGCTCAATATTTTCATGGCTGAAGAGAAGGTGGAGATAAACCCCAAAGACGCCCAGAGTTTGGGCATTGCTGAAGGTGACCAGATAAGGGTGGTATCACGGCGTGGACAGGTAACTGCCAGAGCCAGGGTAACCGAGGCTTCACCGGTGGGAGTAATCTTTATGACCTTCCACTTTGCTGAAAGCCCGACTAATATACTGACCAACCCGGCTGTTGACCCGGTGTCCAAGATACCGGAGCTCAAGGTCTGTGCAGTAAGGGTTGAGAAGCTCAAGTAGAGGAATTCGTGATGCAGCACATAGGCATTGATATAGTGGAGATAGCCCGCATTGAAAGGGCGGTTGACCGTTGGGGGCAGAGCTTCCTTAAGCGGGTGTACACTGAGCCGGAGCTCAGGTTATATGGCAATAGGTCCTCCTCTTTGGCCGCCCGTTTCTCGGGTAAGGAAGCGGTAATAAAGGCACTTAACTCCAGAGGCATCGGCTTAAAAGAGATAGAAATACTGTCCGACCCTGAGGGTAAGCCTCAGGTGAAGCTCCATGGCCGAGCGCGGCATCAGGCTGATGACCTGGGCTTAGATAATCTTGCCATCAGCCTTTCCCACTGTCGGGAATACGCCGTTGCCTGCGCTATCGGCGAAACAAAAAGCTGATTCGCAGTTAGTTGGTATAAACAGAAATACTCCTCAATTACCCCTTCACCTTATGCCATTTAAGTGCTAAAATTAAAAGGTAACTTCATCACTGTAAGGAGGGCCAAGATGTCAGGGCATTCTAAATGGTCTTCAATAAAGCACCAGAAGGGAGTGGCTGATGCCCGGCGGGGAAAGCTATTTACCAAACTGACCCGGGAGATTATTTTGGCTGTCCGTGAGAGCGGCAGCAACCCGGAGACAAATTACCATCTGCGGCTGGCGATACAGAAAGCCAAAGACAACAATATGCCCTCAGAGAATGTTGAGCGGGCTATCAAGCGGGGCGAGGGCACTATGGAGGGGGCCAGCCTGTCAGAACTGGTTCTTGAGGGCTATGGACCTGGTGGGGCGGCCATTCTGGTAGAGGCGCTTACTGATAACCGTAACCGCACAGTGCAGGATGTAAGGAGAATATTTTCACGCAGTGGTGGCAGCCTGGGGGAGAGTGGCAGTGTCACCTGGCTCTTTGAGCCTAAAGGACTAATCATGGTGGAAACCAATAATATGGATGCCGATGAGCTGGCTCTCCAGGCGATAGACGCCGGTGCCGAGGACGTCAATCCGCAGTCGGGCTATGTGGAGATTTTCACCAAACCCGAGGAGCTGGAAGCGGTCAGGAGGGCTCTGGAGCAGAACAATGTAACCATCTGCTCAGCGGAGTTGGCCAAGATACCCAAGACTACACTCAAGCTTGATGAGCATGCCGCGCTCCAGGTTTTGAGGCTGCTGGAGAAGCTGGAAGAACTGGATGATACCCAGAGTGTCTGCAGCAATGTTGATTTCCCCGACGAGGTTCTGGAGAAATATAAGGCACAAGCTATTAAATAATGAGAGTCTTAGGCATTGACCCGGGCACGGTGGTTGTCGGTTACGGAGTGATAGACAGCGAGGCAGACGAGATGACCCTGGTTTGTTGTAACGCCTTGACCTGCTCGCAGCGCTCTCCGGTTGGAGAGCGTTTGAACTATCTATATAATAAGATTTCCGAGATTATCTCATGTTACCAGCCGGATGCCGTAGCCGTAGAGCAGCCCTTTGTCGCCAAAAACGCCCGGTCGGCACTGGCTATAGGTAGAGCCCAGGCAGTGGCTATGTTGGCGGCAAGCCAGAGGGGAATCCCAACCTATGAATATACCCCGGCACAAGTCAAGCGGGTAGTTGCCAACTACGGAGCCAGTTCAAAGGAGCAGATTCAGGAGATGGTCAGGCTCCAGCTGGGGTTAGCCCAGGCCCCTCAGCCGAACGATGCCGCTGATGCCCTGGCGGTAGCCATCTGCCACCTGCGGGAGACACACCTCAAGAACCTACTGGCCAAGCAGGAAAAAGAAAGATGATAGCCAGTCTTAAAGGTAAATTGGAATCGCTGGGCAGTGACTTCGCTGTTATTAATGTTGGCGGCATAGGCCTTCAGGTGTATATGCCCACCTCCACCCTGAGTACACTGGGTTCAGTCGGTGGAGATGTAAAGCTATA
>JAUWZL010000035.1 GCA_030615305.1 Dehalococcoidia bacterium | reverse complement strand
TAGACGACGCGGTTTACCATGGGCACTTCATTAACGATGCGATTTGAGATGCGGGCCAGGAGGTCATAGGGCAGGCGTGCCCAATCAGCGGTCATGGCGTCATTGCTGGTTACGGTGCGGATGGCAATGAGATAGCCATAGGTTCGGTAGTCCCCCATGACGCCGACGCTCTTGACATCGGTGAGTATGGCAAAGCTCTGCCACAGCTGGCGGTATAGCTTTGCCTTCTTAATCTCGTTCATTACAATCCAGTCAGCCGACCTTAAGATTTCAAGCTTCTCCTTGGTCACCTCACCAATGGTGCGAATAGCCAGCCCGGGACCAGGGAAGGGCTGCCGCCAGACCATCTCCTCAGGTAGACCCAGTTCCAGTCCCACATGACGCACTTCATCCTTAAAAAGGTAACGCAGTGGCTCTAAAAGTTTAAAGGTCATCTTGGAGGGCAAACCGCCCACATTGTGGTGGGTCTTTATCTTGGCTGAGGCGTTGGATACTGAAGAAGTACTCTCAATGACATCAGGGTATAACGTTCCCTGGGCCAGTAAATCAACCTTACCCAGTTTTTTGGCTTCTTCCTCAAATACCCTGATAAACTCCTCACCTATAACCTTGCGTTTTGTCTCCGGGTCTACTATGCCCTTTAAGCGGCTCAGGAAACGGTCACTGGCATCAACGTAAATAATATTCATGCCCAGGTTTTGCTGGAATACATTAAGGGTTCTTTCCGCTTCTTGGCGACGCAGTAAGCCGTTATTGACAAAGATACAGGTAAGCTGGTCACCAATGGCTTGGTGAATGAGAGTGGCCACCACTGATGAATCAACACCTCCTGAGAGGGCACTTATGACCTTGCCGTCACCTACCTGCTCCTTGATTCTGGCTAGGCTGTCATCAATGAAGTTACCCATAGTCCAGTTGCCCTGGCAGCCACATATCCGGTAGACGAAGTTCTTGAGGATGGTCATGCCATAGGGGGTATGGGCTACCTCGGGGTGGCACTGGAAGCCAAAAATGCCTTCATCACTACCCATGACGGCAATGGGCGAGTTTTCGGTGTAGGCTAAAACCCTAAAACCGGGCGGCATTTCTTCAATCCTATCAGCGTGGCTCATCCATACCGGTGAGGAAGCCGGTAGTTCGGCAAAGAGTGGTGAGTCTAGGTCACTCAGGTGCAGGATAGCATGCCCATACTCGTACTTTGTTCCCTGTTCAACACGCCCGCCCAGCTGCTTGGCAAGGACTTGCATCCCATAACAGATGCCCAGTACCGGCAGATGGCTTTCATAGACGTAGGCCGGCGCCAGTGGAGCCCCGGGTTCATAAACACTGGCCGGCCCTCCGGTGAGGATAAACCCCTTGGGGTTTAGGTGGACTATCTTTTCCCAGGGGGTATCATGGGGCACTAGTTCGCAATAGACCTGTAACTCACGGACTCGGCGGGCAATGAGAAAGCTATACTGTGAACCAAAATCAATGATAATAATGGCCTCGCGCTTGGCTCCGGATACCGCTTCCTCGGCGACAACAGGCTTTTCGCCAGCTATCTCCTTGGCAATTTCCAGATAAGTGGAGACTTCGAGGTCGCCACTGGTAGCTACCCGGTAGCTCTCATCCGGAGGCTGTTTTGACTTCTCATGAGACATGTTTATAGCACACAGATTATCATTATGCTATACTATCGTCAAGTAAGGTTTGGAGACCAGAGGCAATGTTAGCTAAGCTGCCTCTTGGGATACAAGAGCAGATTAGGGACGGAATTTCCGTTCTGAAAAGGGGCGGGCTGGTTGTCTTTCCCACCGATACTGTCTATGGGCTGGGTGCCTGTTTTAATAGTCTTCCTGCAGTTAAGAGAGTCTATCAGCTAAAGCAGCGACCGCGTAGTGTGGCACTACCTTTACTTCTGGCTGATGTAGCCCAAATAAGCGAGGTTGCCCAAATAGTGCCGCCAGTTGCCTTGCTTTTAGCCCGCAGTTTTCTGCCCGGTGCCTTGACAATGGTCTTGCCCAGGTCCAAATCAGTCCCTGATATCGTCACTGGTGGCGGTGAAACTATAGCCGTTCGCATTCCGGCTCATCCGGTAGCTATCGCCCTTATTAAAGGTGTCGGGATGCCTATTGTGGGCACAAGTGCCAATGTCAGTGGTCGGCCAAGCGCCCTGACTGCTGGCGAGGTCTTTTTGCAGTTTAGTGATAGGATAGACCTGGTTATTGATGGCGGAAGATGCCCCGGAGGTATTGAGTCTACCATAGTTGATGTCACCGGGGAGGTGCCCAGGCTTTTGCGGCCGGGCGCTATATCCCGGGAAGAGCTGGAGCGGGTATGTCACATAATTTGATAGCGGAGTAACCAGCAGGGATTAGCTTGACAATAAATGGGCACTGTGTTATTTTTAGATGGCTTAAGTGGAGGTGGGCTTTCGGAATTCTTAATCCGTCCACACAGGGACGGTTTTTTAATTATTGGCTAAAAAGTGGGCAGCTTATGAAGAGCGAGGTCATTAAAAAGGGTATAGAACGGGCACCACACCGCTCATTACTGCGTGCCCTGGGGGTAACACCTGACCAAATGGACAGGCCTTTTATCGGCATTGTTAATAGCTTTACCGAGGTGGTTCCAGGACATGTCCACCTGCGAGAGATTGCTGAGGCGGTTAAAGCCGGGGTGTACAGTGGTGGCGGGGTTCCCTTTGAATTCAATACTATTGCTGTATGTGATGGCATTGCCATGAACCACCAGGGCATGAAATACAGCTTGCCCAGCCGGGAACTGATAGCTGACTCGGTGGAGGTAATGGCTAATGCTCATGCCTTTGATGCCTTGGTTTTTATTCCCAACTGTGACAAAATAGTTCCCGGGATGCTTATGGCGGCAGTAAGGCTGAATCTACCAGCCATCTTTATAAGTGGTGGACCGATGCTGGCTGGGCGCCTGAGCAGTGGTAGTGCGGTTAAGAAGGTTGACCTCAGTTCTGTCTTTGAGGCAGTGGGAAAGGTAGTCAGTGGGCAGATGACTGAGGAGGAACTGGAATGCCTGGTAGAGGTTGCCTGCCCCGGTTGCGGTAGCTGTGCCGGCATGTTTACCGCCAATACCATGAACTGCTTGACCGAAGCCATGGGCATGGCACTGCCGGGCAATGGTACCATTCCGGCAGTTGATATCCGGCGGCTCAAGCTGGCTGATGAAGCCGGGCAGCAGGTTATGGCCCTGCTGGCTAATAACATTCGCCCGAGGGATATTATCAATAAAGATTCTATCAGAAATGCTTTTACCGTTGATATGGCACTGGGGGGCAGCACCAATTCAGTTCTGCACCTCATGGCATTAGCTTATGAAGCCGGGATTGATTTCCCTTTGTCAATGATAAATGATATAAGTGAACAAACACCCTGCCTTTGCCGTTTGAGACCGGCCGGTGACTATCATATTGAAGATTTAGACAGGGCTGGTGGTATACCGGCGGTGATGAAAGAGCTTAAAGGGCATCTAAATCTTGAAGTAAAAACAGTATCAGGGGAATCGGTAGCCCGGATTATCACTGGTAGTCAGGTAACTGGTAGTCAGGTAGCAGATAGCAAGGTCATCCGTTCTGTGGATAATGCCTATTCGGCTAGAGGTGGCATTGCCATACTTTTCGGCAATCTGGCACCAGGTGGCAGCGTGGTCAAAAGGTCAGCGGTGGCTGCCGAGATGATGGTTCACAGTGGTCCGGCCAGGGTGTTTGACTCCGAAGAGGCGGCAACTCAAGCCATTATGGCGGGCAGCATAAAGCCAGGCGATGTGCTTGTTATTCGTTACGAAGGGCCTAGGGGTGGCCCCGGGATGAGTGAGATGCTTACCCCTACCTCTCTTCTTAGTGGTATGGGCATGGATAAGGAGGTTGCCCTTTTAACCGATGGACGGTTCTCAGGGGCGACTCGTGGCGCCGCCATCGGGCATGTCTCTCCGGAGGCAGCAAGTAGAGGGCCTATTGCCGCCATAAAAGACGGGGATATAATTAAGATTGATATCCCGGCTCATAGGCTTGAGGTTGAGCTTTCCGATAAAGAAATAGCTCAGCGCCTGGCACAGCTGGGTGAGTTTGAGCCTAAGGCAAAAACAGGCTATCTCAGATATTATGCTGAAAAGGTCTCTTCAGCTAGTACCGGGGCGGTATTTAGCTAGCAGGAGGGTGATCATAATGAAGATGACAGGTGCCCAAATTCTGTGTGAGAGCTTGGTAAAAGAGGGGGTAGAGGTTATTTTTGGCATCCTGGGGGGGGCTGTTTTACCACTTTATGATACCTTACCTCAGTATCCTCAGCTTCGCCATATTCTGGTGCGTCATGAGCAGGGTGCTGCCCACGCTGCTGATGGTTACGCAAGAGCTACAGGGAAGGTAGGAGTATGTATGGCTACCTCTGGTCCCGGGGCAACCAACCTGGTAACCGGGATTGCTAACGCTTACCTTGATTCGTCACCCATAGTAGCTATAACCGGTCAGGTAGCCAGGCCCTTTATTGGCAAGGATGCTTTTCAGGAGATAGATATTACCGGCATCACTCTACCTATTACCAAGCATAACTATCTTGTCCTTGATGCCGGTTCACTGGCTAGAACAGTTAAGGAGGCTTTTTATCTAGCCAGGACTGGCCGGCCGGGGCCGGTGCTCATTGACCTGCCCAGAGATGTTCAAATAGAGCAGGCAGAATTTCATTATCCCAGCCAGGTGGATTTACCAGGCTATAAGCCGACATTACAGGGGCACCCGGCACAGATTAAGAAAGCAGCCAATCTTATAAATGAAGCTCAGCGACCTCTTATTATTGCTGGTAGGGGCGTCATCATATCTAGGGCCTATGATGAACTGAAGCACCTGGCTGAGACGGCACAGATACCGGTGATTACCACCTTATTGGGCATCAGCTGTTTTCCTGAGGCTAATGCTTTAAGCTACGGTATGCTGGGTATGCATGGTATGGCTTATGCCAATATATCGGTTGAGGCTTCTGATGTCCTTATTGCTATCGGGATGAGGTTTGATGACCGGGCTACGGCTAAGGTAAGCGCCTTTGCTCCCCATGCCCATATTATCCATATTGATATTGACCCAGCCGAAATCGGTAAAAATGTGCGTGCAGATGTGCCCATAGTTGGCGATGTCAAGGTTGTTCTAGGGGCATTAAATAAGATTATTACCCCAGCGGAGCATATTGGATGGCTAAAGCAGCTTAATAGCTTACGCAAGGAGCACCCTTCAATTGTCATCAGAGAGAGCAAAGGGCTTCTGCCCCAGTTTGTTATTCGTAAGATATATGAGGTAACGCAGGGTGAGGCTATTATTGTTACCGGAGTCGGTCAGAACCAGATGTGGGCGGCTCAACACTACTGGTATAATAAGCCCAACAGCCTAATCTCATCGGGCGGACTGGGAACTATGGGCTTTGGGCTACCAGCAGCTATGGGGGTTAAGGTGGGTCGTCCTGATAGTACCGTTTGGTTGGTTGACGGTGATGGTGGCTTTCAAATGACGATACAGGAGCTAGCCACCATAGTTCAGGATAATATTGCGGTTAAGATAGCCATTATCCATAATAGCTATCTGGGAATGGTGAGGCAATGGCAGGAATTATTCTACGGAAAACGATATGTAGCCACACCTCTAAGCGGCCCCGACTATGTCAAGCTTGCTGGGGCATACGGACTCCCCGGGTTAAGGGTTACTCGTAAAGAAGAGGTAGTTCCAGCTATACAGCAAGCCATGGAGGAGCCAGGCCCATTTCTAATAGACTTTGTAGTAGAACCAGAGGAGAATGTTTATCCTATGGTGCCACCAGGAGCATCTTTAGCCGAGGTTATTGAGGCACCTCAAGAAAAAGCGAAAGCCTTGTCCGATTCCGCCAAGCTCTCGGTGAGCAATATCTGAGCCTAAGAAGGAGGTGGCAACATGGCCACAACGAAGCATGCCTTAGTCGCCTTGGTTGAGGATAAACCCGGGGTGCTCAATCGCATGGCGAGCCTGTTCAGAAGGCGTGGATTTAACATTGAAAGTATCGCTGTAGGGCACAGTGAATTGCCCCATATATCGCGGATGACCATTATCGTTGATGGCACAACGGCAATGGTGGAGCAGGTTAGAAAACAGCTGGATAAGGTTATCGATGTAATCAAGGTATCGGATGTTACCGGGGAAGGCACGATTGCCCGGGAACTGGCACTCATTAAGGTAAAAGCAACTTCTGCTAACCGAAGTGAAATTATGCAGATTGTTGACATATTTAGGGCGAATATAGTGGATGTTGCCTCTAACTCGGTAACAGTTGAGGTTACCGGAGATGAACAGAAGGTCAATTCCTTATATAATTTACTCCGAGGCTTCGGCATCAAGGAAATAGCCAGGACGGGCTCTATAGCCATGACCAGAGGCGGCTTAGGCTCATCAATAGTGGAGGCAAGACAAACTAAGCCTCAAGCTAAAAAGTAAAAAAACAGCTTAATAAAAAATTAAGGGAAGGTGAATTATGGCGACAATATACTATGATGATGATTGTAACCTTACGCTGCTTGATGGCAAGGTAATTGGCGTAGTCGGCTACGGTAGTCAGGGGCATGCCCAGGCGCAGAACCTCAGGGACAGCGGCTGCCAGGTGCTTGTGGCTGAAGCCGAGGCAAGCTCCGGCTGGCAAAAGGCTCAGGAAGATGGCTTTGAGGTATCAACGGCGGCTGAAATGGCAAGGAAGGCTGATATAATCGTGATGCTGGCGCCAGATACCCTACAGCCCAGTATCTACTGCCAGGCAGTTAAAGACGAACTGTCTGCCGGTAAGATGCTGATGTTTGCCCACGGCTTCAATATCCACTATGGGCAGATTGTACCGCCACCCGAGGTTGATGTTACCATGATTGCCCCCAAGTGCCCGGGTCATATGCTGAGGCAGCTTTATACCGAGGGCATTGGGCCCCCGGCACTGGTGGCGGTTGAGCAGGACGCCTCGGGTAAGGCCAAAGATATCGCCCTTGCCTATGCCAAG
>JAUWZL010000073.1 GCA_030615305.1 Dehalococcoidia bacterium | reverse complement strand
GAAGACTACGACCTGAGTTGCTGGCGTCTAATGCACATCGGAGCCCAGCCGGTGCCACCTAGTCTGGTTAAGCATTGGAAGCAATACTTCCCCAACATGCAATATGACACTAACTATGGGCTGAGTGAAACCACGGGACCTGGCTGCGTTCACCTGGGTATAGAGAACGAAAGAAAGGTGGGGGCAATTGGGAAAGCCGGCTTTAACTGGAAAACTCGCATCGTCAATGAGAATGGTAAGGATGCCCCCCGGGGAGAAGTTGGTGAGCTGCTGGTCAAGGGTGACGGCGTGATGAAGCAATACTATAAGAACCCGGAAAAGACCGCCGAGACCATAAAAAATGGCTGGCTATATACCGGCGATCTGGTTAGAGAGGATAATGAGGGGTTTATCTATATTGTTGATAGGAAGAAGGATGTCATCGTTAGCGGAGGAGAGAACATCTACCCCGTAGAAATAGAGGAGGTTCTCCAAAGCCACCCCAAAATCTACGATGTGGGAGTAATTGGACTTCCCGATGAAAGATTAGGCGAAATAACTGTCGCCGTAATCGAAGCCAAGCCAGGAGAAAATCTCACCAGGAAAGAGGTAAACGAGTTCTGTGAACAAATTTTACCCAAGTATAAGCGACCGAGGCGTATCATATTTGATAAGGTGCCCCGAAATCCCACCGGTAAAATAGAAAAACCTAAGATGAGACAAAAATACGCTGGTCTAAAAGATAACTTGAAAAAGCGCTAAATCTACTATTCAAGGGGGCTTGTTATGTAAAGGAGACTAAATACAAAACAACGGGAATGTTAAAGTTTATGGAGGTAAACCAATGAAAAACAAGGTATTAATGGTTTCTTTAGCCCTTATACTGGTAGCCTTGCCTTTGTTCGGTGCCTGCCAGGCAGCACCACCGAAAACTATCGAGCTGTCATACAGTAATTTCTTCCCGCCTACGCATTTTCACTCCATATTGGCTGAGGAGTGGGCAAAGGAGATAGAGGCGCGCACCAATGGCCAGGTAAAGATTACCTACTATCCGGCTGGCTCGCTAACGCCGGCGCCTAAGGTATATGACGGGGTAGTCGAGGGCATCTCTGATATAGGTATGTCCGTTCTGGCTTATAGTATGGGTCGTTTTCCCACCAGCGAACTGATTGACCTGCCTCATGGTTACCCCAACGGCTGGGTGGCCACCAAGGTAGCCAATGACTTCTACAATAAGTTCAAGCCCGCCGAATTTGATGATGTGCATGTGCTTTACTTCCATGCCCACGGCCCGGGGGTTGTTTTCACCACCAAGAAGCCAGTGCGCAAGTTGGAGGACCTCAAGGGATTGGTACTAAGGTCTACCGGGGTAGGTGCCAAGATAGCGGAAGCTCTTGGCGCTGAAGGCTATGGTGCCTCGCAGGGAGAAGCTTATGAACTCATGGCCAAGGGGACGATAGACGGCAGCGTAACCCCCCGCGAAGTGCTCAAAGGGTGGAAACAAGCCGAGGTGGTAAAGTATGTCACCGGCTGCTATGACGTGGGATACACTGCCAATATGTTCGTAGTCATAAATAAGGACAAGTGGGACAGCCTGCCTGGCGACATAAAGGAAATTATTACCGAAGTCAGCCAGGAGTGGGCAGAAAAACATGGTATGGTTTGGGACTACTATGACAAGGTGGCAGTAGATTACTTCCTGAGTCTGGGCGAGGGCAGAGAGGTAATCGAGCTTTCACCAGCGGAGATGGCCAGGTGGGTGGAAGCCGCCAAGGTGGTGAAAGATAAGTATATGGAGGAAAAGGCAGCCATGGGGCTGCCCGTAGCCGATTACGAGGATTACCTGCTGGAACAGGTCGCCCACTGGTCTGACAAGGCACCGACGGGAGAGGCGAGTGTAGCCTGGGTTGAGGCAGAGTTAGAACCACTGGCACCAGCAAAATAAAGAGCTGGCTAGTCACGGACTAGCTTATCGTTATAAACTAGATTATAGGGGATGCCTGTGATGGCTAACTTCAGATTCCGGGCATCCCCGAAGAATGGCTTGTTATATGTCGGGTAAAGTAGAGCGCCTGGAAAAATTTGCCCATTCCTCAAGCAACAAGGTTAACTGGGTAGCCGGCGTCGGCTTGGTGGCTATGCTCAGCCTCATCGTGGCTGACATAATCGGAATCAAGTTCTTCAAGCACCCCATCCCCGGTGCCATTGAGATGGTAGCCTTTCTAGGGGTGGTGGTAACTGCCTTCGCTATAGCTTATACCCAGGTTCTGCGCGGACATATTCAGGTAGAATTTGTCGTAATGCGCCTGCCCAAGCATGTGCAAGCCGGTCTCACCGCCTTTGTCTCCCTACTTGGACTGGCGCTTTTTGGGCTGCTGGCTTGGCAAAGCTACGATTTTGGGCACACTCTCCAGGTCACCGGGGAAGTCTCCATGACCCAGAGGATACCCTTCTACCCCTTCGTCTATGCCATAGCTTTTTGCTGCCTCCCGGTCTGCCTAGTGCTGCTGGTGGAGTTTCTCAGGTCGGCGACGAAAGCGGTGAAGAAATGAGCCCGGTTACTACTGGTATCATCGGCATTGTAGTTCTGGTTCTGATTTTCCTCCTTGGCATGCCAGTTGGCTTCGCCATGGCCTTTGTCGGGCTTATGGGTTTCTGCTATTTAGTCTCGCCACCAGCCGGGCTTAGTCTTCTGGCCCGGGATGTTTTCGCCAATCTCTCTGCTTACTCCCTCACCGTTATCCCCATGTTCGTATTCATGGGCTCTATTGCCTTTGCCGCCGGAATGAGCCGAAGGCTTTATGCTGCCGGCTATACCCTGTTTGGGCAAATGCGGGGTGGTTTAGCCATGGCTACTATTGCCGGCTGTGCCAGCTTTGCTGCCATATGCGGCTCGACCAATGCCACTGCCGCTGCCATGGGCAAGGTGTCCCTACCGGAGATGAAAAGGTACCACTACGATGACTCATTAGCCACCGGTTGTGTTGCCGCTGCCGGCAGTCTGGGCATACTTATCCCACCCAGCACTATATTTATCATCTACGGAATATTAACTCAACAGTCCATAGGTAAGCTTTTTGTGGCCGGTGTTTTCCCTGGCCTACTCCTGGCCTCCATCTTTGTGGTGGTGGTGTCATTTCTGTGCTGGCGCAACCCCGCCCTGGGTCCCAGCGGGACGCCGACGAGCTGGAAGGAGAAGATTGCCGGTCTCACCGGGGTTTTGGAGATGCTGGTTCTGTTTGCCCTGGTTATAGGGGGGCTGTTCCTCGGCTGGTTCAGCCCCACCCAGGCCGGTGGGGCGGGCGCGGCTGGCGCTCTTCTCATCGGCTTAGCCAGGCGACATATAAGCTGTGCGGGATTTCTCAACGCAGTTAAGGACAGTTTGCGGATAACCTGTATGGTCATGGTCATCGTCACCGGAGCTATCGTCTTCGGGCATTTCATAGCCGTGACCGAGATTCCCTTCGTCCTAGCCAATTGGGTAAGCACTCTGC
>JAUWZL010000104.1 GCA_030615305.1 Dehalococcoidia bacterium | reverse complement strand
CGATGTGGGGAAGGTTAGGAATGGATTATAAAAGGATTAAGTGTAATTGTGTATGGTAAAAAAGCGATAAGAGGTTATTTTTTGGTAAATAAAAAAGCGGCCCCTGCGAGTGACTAACTTACAGCTAGTTTATGCCACCTTCCGGTGACACACTTAACGCAGGTCTTACCCGCTACTAGCAAGGTAGCATAATTATACTGGCTTTGTCAAGATGGCAATGACACTAAAGGAGGTCTCTTGAATGCCACAGGCTAAGATAGGGGTGATTGGGGGGACGGGACTGTATGATATTGACGGGCTCACCGATATAGAGGAAGTTGACATAACTACACCATTCGGCAAGCCGAGTGATACTATCATAGTCGGTAAGCTGGAGGGGGTGGGGGTTGCCTTTCTGCCCCGGCACGGCAAGGGGCACCGCATCTCGCCTACCGAGATACCATCCCGAGCCAATATCTATGCCCTGAAGTCGCTGGGGGTGGAGCACATTATTGCCATCAACTCGGCGGGTAGCTTTAAATCAGAGATTAAGCCCGGCGACCTGGTTATCCCCGACCAGCTTATTGACCGCACCCGGAGCCGGGTTAATTCCTTCTTCGGCGAGGGCATTGTGGCTCATATCCCCTTCGCCAATCCTTTCTGTCCGGTGCTGAGTCAGCTGTTATATCAGGCGGCTCAGGAGGTGGGAGCCAGTGTCCATCCGGAAGGCACCTATTTGGTTATGGAGGGTCTTGCCTTCTCTACCCGGGCTGAATCACGACTTCACCTTTCCTGGGGGGCGGATATTGTTGGGATGACCGCTTTGCCTGAAGCCAAGCTGGCTAGGGAGGCAGAAATCTGCTATGCTATTATTGGTTGCGTTTCTGACTACGATAGCTGGCATGATATACACGAGCCGGTAACCGTAGATATTGTCCTGGATATCATGCACCAGAATGTTGACACTGCTAAGAAAATTATCAAGTTGGCGGTCAGCCGGATACCGGAAAAGCGCGAATGTGAATGTGCTACGGCACTGAAGACGTCTTTTGTTACCGCCCCGGAGTCAATGCCGGCAGAGCAGAAGCAGAAGCTCAACCTGTTAATCGGCAAGTATATCTCGTAGACCTCAACCTTTTTTGTCCTCGGAGGACAAAGCCCCTCCTGACTTCCCTTAATATACGGCTTTATGCTTAAATAGGTAGAATCGCCCAGGGGGTTAATTTATGCCTGACATAGAATTTGGTTGCTTACCCACTATTATTGGCAGTATGCCCCATACTGACCCGGCTGAGGCGTGCTTGCTGGTCACCCGCTACCTTAAGGACATCCCTGCCTGGCCTCAGCTACCCAAGCGCTCCTTTCGGGAAAATATGTGTGCCCAGTTCAGTGAGGGCTTCCCCGGGGCGGTGCTCAAGGAGGACAGCATCCATATAGACCGTACTCAGGATTTGGATAAGCCGCTGGAGCAGCTTTACGCTGCCTATCTGGAGAATAATATTGATAAATATCCGGTTAGCCCGGAATATGCCGCTGGTCTCCGTAGCTTCCTGGCTCTGATTGACCTGTCACCTCGGGCGGTTAAGGGGCAGATAACCGGACCGGTTACCTGGGGGTTAACCATTACCGATGACAGCCAGCGGGCGATAATCTATGACGATGTTCTAGGTGACGCCGTAGCCAAGCTACTGAGGCTAAAGGCGGGCTGGCAGGAGAAAGTCTTAAGTACAGTTTCACCCAATACCATCATCTTTGTTGATGAGCCGTATATGGCTGCCTACGGCTCGGTCTCTGTCTTATTGTCCAAGGAAAGGGTTATCAACCTGCTGGAAGAGGTCTTTGGTGGGATTAGCCGGCTGAAAGGAGTCCACTGCTGCGGCAACACCGACTGGTCAATTTTGCTGGACACCAGTGCTGACATCATCAGCTTTGACGCTTACAACTATGCTCAGTCGCTGAGTCTC
>JAUWZL010000082.1 GCA_030615305.1 Dehalococcoidia bacterium | reverse complement strand
AGCCGGCATGGAGCTAATCCTGACCATCGGCGGCGACGGCACCATTTTGCGGGCGGCTCAGGCGGTGGTTCCTCACTCAATCCCCATTACCGGCATCAACCTGGGTAAGCTTGGATTTATGACCGAGCTGGACGCTAATGAGACACTTGAGAAATTGCCCGCCCTGCTGGCCGGAGAAGGCTGGATTGATGAACGGGCTATGCTTGAGGCCGAGCTTAGCACCGGTAAAGAGCAGGAAAGCAAAAGATTCTTTGCTCTTAACGATATCGTAGTAGCCCGGGGAGAAATAGCCCGGATAATATATGTGGAAGCTAGCATTGATGGCGAGCTGCTCACTACCTATAAGGCTGATGGTGTTATTGCGGCTACCGCCACCGGCAGTACCGGTTACTCACTGGCTGCTGGCGGTCCAATACTTCATCCGCAGGCTTGCCAATTTCTGCTGGTGCCAATAATGCCGCACCTCAGCCTGGGCAGCGCCTTGGTACTGCCGTCAGAAACTATGGTTAAGCTGCGGATTGGCACCATTCATAAGGCGATACTGAGCATTGATGGTCATATAAGCTTGCCTCTGGCAGGCGATGCCACCATAGCGATAAAGCACAGCCCGGTAAAGACCCGTTTCTTGAGGATCAGTCCCAGGGCTCCCTTCTATAGCACACTGGAGCAAAAGCTGAAAGGGTAGATGTATGGCATATAAGATAGAAAAAGCCAGGATCAGTGATGCTATTCAGCTACATAGATTAGTTAACTATTTTGCTGATAAGGGCGAGGTGCTACCTCGGCCGCTGAGCGAGATATATGAAAACATCAGGGACTATTTTGTCATCAGGCAGGGTGAGCGGGTGATTGCTTGCGCCGCGCTGCGTATTAACTGGGTAGACCTAGCTGAAATAAAGTCGCTGGCGGTTACTGAAGAACACCAGAGACAGGGGATTGGCGACCAGTTGGTTACCGCCTGCCTTAAAGAGGCCGGTGAGCTGGGTATCTCTACGATATTCTGCCTGACCTATGCACCAAAGTTCTTTGAGAAGTGTGGCTTTACTCAAGTAGATAAAACAGAGTTACCGCACAAGGTATGGGGGGAGTGCTACCGCTGCCCCAAATTCCCCAACTGTGATGAGCTAGCCCTCATTTACCACCTTTAGAGGAAAGTTTAACCTGGTGGAAGAAACGCTATTTAGCCAATCAATCTATAGTGGGCGAGCAGTAAAACTGCGGGTTGATACCGTCAGGCTGCCCAGTGGTCGCCAGACTAAGCGAGAGGTTGTCGAGCACAGCGACTGTGTGGCGATTGTAGCTGTTGATGCCGGTGACAATGTGCTCTTGGTCAAGCAGTTCCGTAAGCCGGTGGAAACAGAGCTACTGGAGATACCGGCCGGCTGCATTGAACCTGGGGAAGACCCGGTGGTTACTGTCCGCCGCGAGCTGCGTGAGGAAACCGGGTACCTGCCCAAGAGTATAGAACGGATAGGCGGCTTTTATTCCACACCGGGCTACTGCACTGAATACCTGCACCTTTACCTAGCTACCGACCTTATCCCCGACCGACTCTATGCCGAGGATACCGAGAGTATTGAACTAGTCCCGGTGCCTTTGAGCCAGATACCCAAGCTTATTGCCTCGGGCTCTATCTGTGATGCCAAGAGCATCGCTGGACTTCTGTTATATCTAGCTTCAAAGAAGCTCGGCTAAAACTAGCCAAGATGCCCCGATAGCTGCCGGCCACCCAGGACATGCAGGTGGAGGTGAGGCACCAGTTGCCCGCCCTGCTGGCCACAGTTTATCACCAGGCGGTAACCAGTCTCAGAGATTCCTTCCGCTTTGGCCAGTTGATTGGCAATGCTGACCATTTGCCCCACGAGAGGTGTCCCCTTTTCTGTTAGGTCGGCAAGGTAAGTTATGTGCTTTTTCGGAATAACCAGCAGGTGTACCGGTGCCTGGGGATTAATGTCGCGAAAGGCAACCACTTCTTCATCCTGATAAAGGATATCGCTGGGTATCTTACCGGCTACGATGCGACAGAAGATGCAATCCACTTTTCCTCCTCCTCTATTCTCTCCCCCTTTGTATTCCTTACGAACCTCACCCCATATATCCCCCTCTCATTTGAAGGAGAGGGGGATATATTTTTGTAAGAGAGGCTGCGTCTCTCTGTTACTCTCCTTACTATTCTGTAAAGCGGGGGGATTATCTTTTATTGTTTTTTCTGGTATCTAGCCTTGCCTTGTTGAAACAGGTCTCCACCATAAGCATCGTTGGCGACGATGGCCGGGAAGTCCGCCACCTCAAGACGCATGATAGCCTCAGCAGCCAAATCCCCATAGGCGACAACCTCCGCCTTCTTAATAGCTTTTGAAAGTAGGGCGCCAGCGCCGCCGATGGTGACAAAATAGACGGCTTTATACTTCTTGATAGCCTCTTTTACCTCCGTTGAACGGTTGCCCTTACCAATCATGGCTCTGAGCCCGGCGGCGATCAGGGGTGGCGTATAAATATCCATGCGCCCGCTGGTAGTGGGCCCGGCAGAACCGATGACCTGCCCCGGCCTTGCCGGGGAGGGCGCCATGTAATACAGGGTTTGTCCTTTAAGGTCAAAGGGCAAGCTATCACCCCTATTAAGCACCTGAACCAGCCTTTGATGAGCGGCATCACGGGCGGTATATACCACCCCGGAAATGAGAACCCGGGTGCCGATTCTCAGTTTATTGATTGCTTCAACCTCAATTGGCGAAGTGATGAGCATAACATCCATTCTAAAGTACTACCTCCCGGTGACGAGCACTATGACACTGTAGGTTAATAGCTACCGGCAGGCTGGCAATGTGGGTTGGCGCCATCTTGGCGTGTACTGCCAGGGCAGTAATCGTGCCGCCAAGACCTAGCGGTCCAATGCCCAGAGTATTGACCTCAGCCAAAATCCCTTTCTCCAGAGCGGCAACCTCAGGGTCGGGGTTGGGTTCACCTACAGGTCGCAGCAGTGCCTCTTTAGCCAGCAGCATTGCCTTTTCAGCGGTACCGCCAATACCCAAGCCGATGATTAAAGGTGGACAGGGGTTACCACCCGCTTCGCTAACAGTTCTTACTACCAGGTCAA
>JAUWZL010000063.1 GCA_030615305.1 Dehalococcoidia bacterium | reverse complement strand
CACTTTGCTTTATGGGCGGAGGTGACGCGGTCACTGGGCTCATCCGAAGCAGGGTTTACGGCGGGGAAGTTAAGGGCAATTGGGGAAGTGTGGGCATGCTTGTCACCTGCCTAATTCTTGCCTACTTTATCCAGCCATATTTTATTGGGGTGGCTGGGGCAGTTACTGCAGTTATCGCTGAAAGGTTTACCAAAACAACGAAGTTTTATGATGACAACGCCTCAATACCCTTGAGTAGTGCACTTGTGATGGCAGTTTTATATTTAGCTTTAGCAGGAGAGTGATGGATGCTTTCACCAAAGGAGCGAGCTGATAACTTCAGTATGTGCTGTCCCCAGTATAGCCCTCTGGTTGTCCATAATAATAGGTTATATGGCTTCTGGCTAATAGGCAGGTGGTATGCCAGTGACAGGAGCTTCTACGGCTCATATCCACCAAGCTACTTGAAGCGAATAAGAAGCCTGTTTCCAGATTGTAAAAAGATTCTTCATTTGTTCTCGGGCACGGTCAAGGGCGACGGGGTGAACCAAATAACCTACGACATCAAGCCTGAAGTTGAGCCAGATATTTGCGATGATGTCTCCAATCTGCTGAGCCATTTTCAGGGGGGTGAGTTTGAGCTTATTCTTGCCGACCCACCCTATGAGGAAAGGGACTTCCAGAAATATGGCTGCAAGCCATTCAGTAAAGGGAGAGTAGTCAGGGATTGCTCTGTTATCGTTAAGCCCAGTGGTTTTTTGGTCTGGCTGGACACGGTACTGCCACCTTTTTCTAAGAGGGATTGGCAGTTATATGGCATTATAGGCCTAGTGCAAAGCACTAATCATAGAACAAGAGCAATAAGCATTTTCCAAAAGGAGGCATTAAATGAAAGAAAAAATTAAAACTCACATTGGGCTGGGCAGGTTCTTTGCTCTTCCGGCGGCGGTTTGTGCTGTCTTGCTTGGTGTCGCCCTTGGCGGGCACTGGAGCTGGCTATCGGCAATGGTAGCCTTGGGCAGTATATTCCTGATGGCCTATGCTCACAGCTTCAACACGCTGCTCGACTATTCGTGGACTGGCTTTGACAAGGGAACTGAGGAGGAGCGAAGCAAGGGTAAGGTCTACACCAAAGGCCAGCAACCGATAGCTGCCGGCATATTAAGCCCGAAAGAGGTACTGGCAAACGGTCTTGTTTACTTGGCCATCTCAGCCATCTTCATCGGCATTGTCGCTTGGCAGGTATCGCCGGTGATATGGGCTATCTGGGCAACAACAGCATTGTGCACCTTCTGGTATAGCTGGGGCAAGCTCCATTGGAACTGTGAGCTAGCTCTGGGTACTGGTTTTGGCCCCCTGGCGGTGATGCTGGGCATGGCATCTCAGCCCAATCCCGATTTCTTAACCGCCTTCTTAGCTGGCATACCATTTCTAATCCTTTGGGGTTATGGAGCTGAGACAATAGATCAGTGGACAGATGCCGAACCGAACTGGCCGAGAGGACTGAGAAACCTTGGCGCGTTACTATGGAAGAATAGTATCTCAGTATCCATGTTTATAGCCTGGCTAATCTGTGTCACATTCTTTTCTCAGTTATTCCTCATTGCCGGTGGCGTGTTGGCCCCGTTGACGGCGCTGTCTCTTATCTCGTTTATACCCTTCTCTTTCTGCTTCCTGTATTTGGAGAAAAACCTTAAAGTAGGTGTTTTGTGGGGGCTGGGAGCAATATTCCTGCACATGATTTTACTGACCGTAGGCCAGATTGTAGGTGGTTAAAGGTGTTATTACCTAAGGTAATTTCCATAGGCTACAGCGTGCCCAAGTATTCTTACACTCAGGAAGAGATATTTGCCACCCTTGGCTACCCCAGACACTTCTGGCGGATCTTCCGGGATAGCCAGATTGATAAGAGATACTTCTGGCTCCCTTTATCACGAATAACCAAGCTTACCTGGCAAGAGCAGCAACAAGAGTATATTAAAGGGGCTATTGAACTCTCAAAACAGGCAATTTTTAATTGTCTCGATGGTAGAAACCCCAAAGATATCGGCTGCGTTGTTTTTTGCTCCTGCACTGGGTTTTGTCCTGGCCCTATTATTCCCCATTATCTGGCTAAACAATTAGGCTTTACCCCGTCTACTTACTTCACCAATCTAATCAGCCATGGTTGCGAAGGAGGCTATCCCGGGTTGAAGAGAGCCTTGGACTTTAGCCTAGCCAATGGCAAGCGGTCACTTGTTATCGCCTGTGAATTATCATCGTTGACCTATTTTCCCGAGCCTGATGGTAAGCCTGACTCCGAGAATGAGTATGAGCTTTTAAGAGCTAACGCCATCTTTGCTGATGCTGCCTCAGCAGCATTGGTTGGTTTTGATAATGACTGGCGCCACCCGGTTATTGTTGATACTGAGACATACACTGATACCAATTACCTTAATGACCTTGGCTACACTTGGCGAGATGGCAGGTTAAGGGTATTGCTGTCGCGGGGGGTTCCTGAATCAGCGGCACTAGTGGTTAAGCCAGCGGTGGATGCTGTGCTACAACGGCAAGGGCTAGATATATCCGATATAGAATGGTTTATTATCCATGCTGCTGGAAGCTCAGTTCTGGATAAGATAAGGGATGCACTAGGCATAGCTGAGGAGAAAATAAGGCTTTCCAGGGAGACACTGAGGATGTTTGGCAATACCAGTTCAACATCGGTCGGAATTACGGGGAAGCGATTGATGGGAGAGGATATTCAGCCTGGGGACTATGCTGTAGTTTTGTCAGTTGGCCCAGGGCTTACCGGCGGGTGCACCATTTTGAAGTTTGGTGAATAACAATGTCAATCTTAGTAACAGGAGCATCAGGATTCTTGGGTACTGCCTTGGTTCAGCGACTATTGCAAAAAGGTCACCGAATCTACGGCTTATCTCGCCATCCCCCAGAGGCTGGAGAAAACCTGATTCCATTGGTTGGAGACATCACCCAGCCTAATCTCGGCTTGAAAGAGGTGCCGGAAGGCATTCTTGCCGTACATCACCTAGCGGCAATCCACAGGTTGGGTGAAGATAAGGACGGCTCAATATGGCAAACCAATGTCGAGGGCACTCAGAATGTCATTGACTTTTGCCTGAAGCACGGCATTCCCCACCTGTTCTTTGTCTCCACGGCGTATGTAGCTGGCAGAAATTGCTACGAGCAGTCAAAGGCCTTCTGTGAGTGGATGATAAAAGAGTCAGACATAGCCAAAGTGACCATATTCAAGCCAAGCGTTGTAATGGGCACGGAAAAGCATTTTTACCCGGGACACTTCTCCCAGTTTGTGGCCCTGCTCATAAAGATACACCAGAGGGCGGAGCTTGTCCGTAGAAGGATAGAGGAAGCGCTCAGGCTTCCTGTCATCGAGCCGGTGTTTAGAATGAGGGCCAATCCTGACGGAAGGCTAAATCTGGTTCCCATAGATGCTGTGGCTGATGCCATGGCTAACATTGAGAAAACGGGCACATATTGGCTGACCAACCCCAAACCGCCAACCATGCGGGAGCTGGTAGAGTGGGTCGGCGAGTTCATAATGGTGAAGATCAAGATAGAGAATACCTTTAAGTTGACTCCTATTGAAGCCATGTTCCAGAAAATGGCGTCGGCTTTCATTCCGTATCTCTGGGGCGATGACTTCCCCAGCGACCTGAAGGACTGCCCTATCACCAGGGAGTTCATCCATCAAACTATCAAGAGAAGCCTTGACCAATCCCCTGCCAAGGCTTAAAATTTCAATAGGGGGCGTTTATTATGGTGATGGAAAGGGTAGAAAAGGCCCTCGGTCTGCCCCGGCTTTCGCAGATAGCGGATTCTTTAGAAAAGTTCCCTGATGCCAAACAACTCAAGCTAATCAAAGAGGTGCTAGTTGTGGCTGAGAGGGTATCCCAGAATGCCCCGGAGCTTGACCAAGTTGTCTCACTAATCAGGGAAATCAACTCCATGCCCATCGAGAAGCTGGAGAGG
>JAUWZL010000108.1 GCA_030615305.1 Dehalococcoidia bacterium | reverse complement strand
AGCCGGCTCACTGCCTGGCCGCTCAGGTTCATATAAGTCTGGGGTCTGGCTAATACCACTTGAGTGCCGTCTACTTCACCACCGCCGGTTCGGGCCTGGCCCCGTTTTTTATCCAAACGAATACCCTGTCGCCTGGCGAAGTGGTTCAGGCAGGCAAAACCTATATTATGGCGGTTCTTGGAATAACTGCGTCCCGGATTGCCTAAGCCAATAATTAACTTCATTAGCCATAAGAATAATACCTGAGGATTATTTAATCAACTCAGGATAATCTGATATACTTAAGACATAAAAATCTGGTATTTAGACATGGCGGGCTTAGACAAGGTAAAAGAAAGAATAGATAAGCTGAGGGCTGAGATTAACCGTCATAATTATCTCTACTATGTGCTGGACAGCCCCGAGATAAGCGATGCTGAATACGATGAGCTGGTGCAGGAGCTCAGGCGGCTGGAGGAGAACTATCCCCAGTTTCTGACTCCAGACTCGCCGACACAGCGGGTTGGTGCCGCTCCGGTGGAAGCCTTTGGCATCGTGGAACACCCCTTGCCGCTACTATCTCTGGGTAATGCCTTCTCTCAAGATGAGCTATTTGCCTGGCATAACCGAATCTCAAAGATGGCGGGCGGACCAAAGTTCAGCTTTGTCTGTGAGCATAAAGTTGATGGCTTGGCGGTGGCTCTGACCTATGTTGATGGCAGGCTAAGTATTGGCACTACCCGGGGTGATGGCTTCCGGGGTGAAAATATTACTCAGAATCTGAGAACCATCAGGAGCATTCCGCTGTCTGTATCTAAAGAGGCGCCGACTCAGTTTGAAGTACGGGGAGAGGTCTTCTTGCCCAAGGCCGGCTTTAGCAAACTAAATCGCGAGCGGGCTGAAGAGGGATTACCCTTGTTTGCTAACCCCAGGAATGCCGCTGCTGGCTCGGTACGCCAGCTTGACCCCCGCATAACTGCCAGCCGCCCTCTGGATATCTTTATCTACATGCTCGGTTACGCTTAGGGTAAGGCACCCCCCCGAAGCCACTGGGAAACGCTGGAGTATCTCAAGTCCCTCGGTTTTAAAGTAAACCCCAATAACCGGCGGCTTAGCAGTATTGAGCAGGTTGAGGACTTCTACAACGCCTGGCTGGAAGAGAGGGAGGGCCTGCCCTATGAAGCCGATGGCGTTGTCGTCAAAATAGACCAGCTTGACCTGCAGGAACAACTGGGAAATGTCGGCCACGAACCGCGGTGGGCCATTGCCTACAAATTCCCGGCTATCCAGGGCACCACCGTCCTAAAGGAGATTAAAGTCAGCGTTGGCCGCACCGGCACCCTTAATCCATATGCCGTTTTGGAGCCGGTATCAGTGGGTGGTGTAACCATCAAACAGGCAGCCCTGCACAATGAGGATGATATAAGGCGCAAAGACATTCGCGAAGGTGATACTGTTATCATCCAGCGGGCCGGTGATGTCATACCCCAGGTTATCGGGCCGGTATCTGGTAAGCGCCCCAAGGAGGCAGCAGAATTTAGCCTGTTGGATAAAACCAAGGG
>JAUWZL010000014.1 GCA_030615305.1 Dehalococcoidia bacterium | reverse complement strand
AGCAATAATGAGAATAAAGGTTGTTCTCCACTACCTGGGACTGCTGATAACAATCATAGGATTAACCATTCTCCTGCCCCTGGGCTGGAGCCTTTTTGCTAAGGGGCCCGATGCCACAGCTTTCGCCATCTCCATGGGTATCAGCCTGGGCTCAGGTCTATTGCTCTGGCGCCTGACACCACTGGGTGCAGGCGAGAGAAGGCTGAGCCGGCGAGAAGCAATAGCACTGGTTGCCGGGGGCTGGATAGCAGCCTCGCTCTTCGGCGCCCTGCCCTATCAACTTTCGGGGGCCCTGCCCAGCGTCCTGGATGCCTTCTTTGAGGCTATGTCTGGCTATACTACCACCGGGGCTACGGTATTCACCTCCATTGAAACCCAAGCCCAGGGTATCCTTTTGTGGCGTTCTCTTACCCAGTGGCTCGGCGGCATGGGCATAATTATGCTCTTTGTCGCCCTATTCCCGTTATTAGGCATCGGCGCCGCCCATCTGGCAGAAGCTGAGATGCCCGGGCACCCAGGGGAGAGGCTAACGGCACGCATGCGGGATACCGCCAAAGCCCTATGGTTAATATATCTGGGCCTGTCAATTTCAGAGTTTATCCTGCTCCTCATTGCCGGGCTGTCCATTTTTAACGCCTTAACTGTAACCCTAAGCACCACACCTACCGGAGGTTTCGCACCTACTGCTTTGAGCATCGGTGTCTTTAACAGCGTATTCGTTGAGGCTGTCGTTATTTTCTTTATGATTGCCGCCGGCGTAAACTTCGGGCTCTATTACTTTCTCATCTGGAAACGCCAGCCAATGCGTCTGCTCAAGAACTCTGAGTTTAGGCTATATATTGCCCTCCTCATCGTAGCTACTCTGGTCATATTCTGGGGTCTAACAGCCAATTCAGGAATGTCTCCAGGCCAAGCCTTTAGAGAGGGCAGCTTTAACACTGTGTCCATCATGACCACAACTGGCTTTAGCACCACCGATTTCAATGTCTGGCCGGAGTTCGCCAAGTCGGTATTACTTATCCTGATGGTAATCGGCGCCTCAGCCGGTTCAACCGGGGGCGCACTGAAGGTCATCAGACTGCTGGTGCTGGCCAAGTACACCTACCGCCGAATTCGGCTCGCCTTTAACCCCCGAGCTGTCATCCCACTAAAGGTTGGCGGTAACATAATACCGGAAGGGGTCACTTCCAGAATTATTGGTCTGGCTATTTTGTACTTTGTTATCCTGGTTGTCTGCTTTCTAATAATGAGTGGCCTTGGGCTGGACAATATAACAGCACTATCCTCGGTTACCGCCTCATTGGGCAATGTTGGCCCTGGGCTGGGTGATGTTGGACCAGCGGCAAATTACTTTTTTATCCCCCCTGTCGGCAAAGGTGTCCTTATATTCTGCATGCTGGCCGGCCGCCTTGAGCTTTTCACCCTGCTGATGCTCTTTACCCCGGCCTTCTGGAGATGGCGCTAACACTAGGTACATGAATTAGTCCAAAATTAAATTAAAAAATTAAAAAAATTTCTCTTGGCCAAGCAGAGAAGGGTATTGTAAATTTATGATAGTAAGATTATAATACCCGCTTAATAGTGGGAGATGGGAAGATGGAGTACCATAAGATTCTGGTACCGGTGGCCGGCACCAAGGCCGATGAAGGGGCAATGGAGGTAGCCTGCAGTCTGGCTAAGCGGAAGAATAAAAGCCAAATCTTCGCCGTTCACGTAATTCCTATAGAACGTTCCCTGCCGCTTGATGCCGAAATTGAGTCCGAAATTGGCAAAGCCGAAGGCATATTAGCCCAGGTGGAGAGTATTGCCCAGGAGCAAGGCTGTAGTGTAGAGACTGATATGCTGCAAGCCCGTGAGGTAGGCCCGGCTATAATTGATGAGGCGGTAGAGCGAGAGGTTGACCTGATCCTGATCGGGGTTTCCTACAAAAAGCACTTTGGCCAGTTCTGCCTGGGTGATGTGGTGCCTTACGTGCTCAAAAATGCCCCCTGTCGCGTAATACTAGACCATCAGCTGGATACATAGCTTGTTATCATGAAAGTAGTCATTATGGGTTGTGGGCGGGTAGGCGCTCGGCTAGCTGCCTTGTTGGATAAAGAGGGGCACCAGGTTACCACTCTTGATACCGATGCCTATAGCTTCCGCCGGCTGCCACCTGATTTTGGCGGTACAGCACTAATCGGTAACGGTCTTAACGAAGAAGCCCTTAAGAAGGCTGGCATAGAAGACGCCGATGCCTTTGTCGCCGTAACCCAGGGGGATAACCGCAATGTCATGGCATCTCAAATCGCCAAGCACGTCTTTAATGTGCCCAAGGTAGTCTGCCGTATCTACGACCCTCTGCGCCGTGACCTATACAGTCTCCTGGGGCTGGAAGCCATAAGCCCAACCACCATATTCGCCCAGATACTGAAGGAAAAACTAGAAAGCTGAGACAGGATTGTGTATATCATTGTTGTTGGTGGTGGACGTCTAGGCTATCATCTGACCAAAGCCCTACTCGATGAAGGGCATGAGGTTCTGATAATAGAAAAGAACGCCACCATCAGCCAAGCCATTGCCAGCGAACTGGGCAGTGTCTGCTTTCACGGTGATGGCTGTGAGACAGCCATCCTGGCTGAAGCCGGAACCAACCGGGCTGATATGTTAATTGCAGTTACCGGTGATGATGAAGACAACCTGGTTGCCTGCCAGGTAGCCAAGCATAAATTTAATGTACCCCGCACTATAGCCCGTATTAGAAACCCGAAGAATGAAGCCATCTTTAAGAAGCTGGGCATTGATGTTACTGTAAGCACCACCAGCATCATCCTGGAACACATAGAACATGAGGTGCCATCACACCCGCTAATGCACCTGCTTACCATTCAGGAAAAAGGGCTGGAGATTGTGGAGGTAACAATTCCGCCTGACTCAACAACAGTGGGCAAACAGGTCAAGGAGCTTGCACTGCCGCCGGATAGTATCCTGTCCCTAATAATTCGCAAAGAACGAAAGCCCATTGTGCCCACAACCAGTACCGTCCTGCAGGCAGCAGACCAGATAATAGCCGTTACCCGCCCTGAGACTGAAGATGAGCTACGGGCCGCCCTTATCGGCAGGTAGGATAGGTGGGTGCTGAGACCATCTTCTACTGCTTTACCGGAGTCCGATGCAGCTCAACCATCCTAGTGATGGTTCCGTTTTCCATCTGAACATCCATCTGAACAGCGTATTCAAAACGGTCATCTTTGAACTCGGTGTGAACCAGCCAGCCCTGCTTCGGCTCCCTAAACAGTGGGAAAAGCTCGGCTTTGAGTATGGTGATATTCTGCATGTTTTGCCCATATAAGACTTTGACCGCCCTTACTACCACAGGCTTGAGCTGAGTTGCATTTTTAATCAACTTGGGCATAGTACCACCTCCATCAAAATATTTAAAAACTATTAGTTATCTACTTAGAATTTGACGGAAGTCTGTTATAATATCCTTAATTATATTGTGAACCTCAACTGAACAAATGGCAAGTAAAATATCACTCATTACTTTCTATTATAGGACTGTTCTGAGAGCCAGGAGGACGACTATGACAGCAAGAAGGTCAAAAAATTATTGGCTACTGATTATTATTCTCCTGATAGCGGTTGCCATTGTCAGCAGCCTGTTAGCCGGGCTGGGATGTGGCACCCAGCCGATAGAGATTTCTAGGCCCGATGACACCAACCTGGAGGAAACAAGCCAGATTTATATTGGCGGAGCGGTAAATAACCCCGGTTTCTACCCCTTAAAGGGCGGGGATAGCCTACAAGACCTGATACAGGCCGCTGGCGGCACTACCGATAGTGCCGACCTCAGCTGGCTTGAACTCCGCATTCCCCGGCTAGGAGAGGCAGAGGCACCGCAAAAGATAGACCTTAACCGGGCTCCCGCCTGGCTGCTTGAGGCTCTGCCCGGGATTGGTGAGGTCCGGGCTCAGGATATTATCAACTACCGTGAACAAAATGGAACCTTCGGCAACATAAATGAGCTGCTTAAGGTACCAGGTATCGGACCGGCCACCTACGAGAAGATTAAAGACCTGATTACTGTAGCTGACTAATATAATAGATACTATATTATCGCAATAAGTCTGGCTAGTGTATAAAAAGGGGTCATACTCTTGTGTCGCTTATCTATCTTAGCTGCGCCTGGGTAGCCGGTATCTTCCTCGGCTTAAATTTCAACCCTCCCTTAGCCCTTATTTTTATAGGGCTGGCACCCCTTCTCTTATTTTTCCTCCATCGGCATCGGAAACCTATAATCTTAGCCAGCCTCTGCCTCTTTGCCTTCTTTGGCGGCGCTTTGTACTCTCAGTCAAGCCTGCCGGCTGATAATGAAAACTACCTCAGCTTCTACAACGATAGGGGGACAATAACAATTAAGGGAATGGTCAGCCAAGACCCCGATGTCCGGGACAAAGCCACCCAGCTCCGTCTTAAGGCCTCAGAAATAAAACCGGATAGTGAGTGGCATGAGGTTAAAGGCAACGCTCTATTATTTGTCCCCAGATACCCGACTTATAGCTATGGTGATGTCCTCCGGGTAAGTGGGAAGCTTGAGACACCACCCCAGCTTGATGACTTTGATTATGAAAGTTATCTCGCCCATGAGGGTATCTATTCCACCATGCTCTACCCTGAAATAGACATTATGGAGACCGGGCAGGGCTCTAAGCCACTTGAGTGGATTTACTCTCTAAGAAACAGCCTATCCCAGACGTTGGCAGAAGCCTTACCCGAGCCCCAGGCCTCACTGGCCCAGGGTATAATTCTGGGAATTCGGGGTAATATTCCCTCCCAATTAAGAGCTGACTTCTCGGCGACTGGTACTGCCCATTTACTTGCCATCTCAGGTCTCCACCTGAGCATCATGGCCGGGCTTATGCTCAGCATTGGCCTCTGGCTATTTGGCCGCAAGCGCTATCTATACGTCTGGCTGGCACTGAGCACTATCTGGCTTTTTGCCCTAATCACCGGTATGCAGCCGCCGGTGGTGCGGGGTGCCATTATGGCCAGTGTTTTCCTTACCGCCGAGCTTTTAGGCCGACAGCGCAGTGCCATCACCGCCCTAACCTTTGCCGCCGCCATTATGGTCGGCTTGGAGCCTCAAATACTTTTGACCGCCTCCTTCCAGATGAGCTTTCTGGCTATGGCCGGCCTTATCTTCATCTTCCCTCCTCTCCGAGATTGCGGTAGGAGGGTTGTCAACACTATCCTGAGTAAACACCAAACAGTGGTACCGGTAGCCAACTTTATTAGCGACAGTTTCAGCGTAACCCTGGGCGCTATTATTGCCGTCTGGCCAATTGTTGCTTATTACTTTGGCATCGTTTCACTAGTCGGCCCTCTAGCCACCTTCCTTGCCCTGCTGGCACTGCCCGGGATTATCATCACCGGAGTACTGACCGGGGGACTGGGGCTTATTGCCTTGCCCGCTGCCCAGGTTACTGGCTGGCTAGCCTGGCTCTTCCTGTCTTATTTACTGCTTGTGGTCAATGGCTTTGCCGCCCTGCCCATGTCATCTGTTGAAGTGGGCTTTAATAGTGTCGCCCTGATATGGGTTTACTACCCAATCCTAGCCCTAGTCCTCTGGTTTACCGGTAACCGCCGACGGGTAAGCAGTCTCAAGGCCAAATCCCTGACCGTCTTAAAGCCGGGTATAGATAGAATGGGCAGTTTCTTCTCCCAGGTGCCCAAGAAATGGCTTATCTCACCGCTGGTGGTAGTAGCTATCCTGGTATCAGTGGCAGTAGTGGCTATACCTGATGACAAGCTACACATCAGCTTTCTTAATGTCGGCCAGGGAGATGCTATCCTTATTCAAAAGGGGAACCAGCAGGTTCTTGTTGATGGTGGCCCCAGCCCGCAGGCGATAACCCTGGAACTGAGCAACAGGATGCCCTTCTGGGACAGAACTATTGAGCTGGTAGTCTTGACCCACCCCCAAACCGACCACATCACCGGACTGGTTGAGGTTCTGGATAAATACCAGGTTGAGCAGGTGCTCTATCCCGCTTTGGATTATGATGCACCTATCTATGATGAGTGGTTCAGGTTAATTGAGGAAAAGGATATTAAGTGCACTATAGCTTGTGCCGGTCAACAGATTGATTTGGGTGGAGTGGTAATAGAGGTCTTAAACCCGCAAAACCCTATTTTGCTGGGCACCGAGTCTGATATAGACAACAACAGCGTGGTGCTACATGTCAGCATGGACGAGATAAGCTTCCTGCTTACCGCTGATTTAATGTGGCAGGGGGAATTTGAGCTTATCAGCCAGCGAGCTATCCCAGAAAGCACCGTACTCAAGGTGGGCCACCACGGCTCTGCCAACTCCACCACCGCCGAATTCTTAGCCGTGGCCAATCCCCAGTTAGCCGTTATCTCCGCCGACCCGGAGGAATATGGCCACCCCCACCCCGATGTTATGGAGAGGCTTGAAACTGAGGTGGGCTTAGAAAATATTTATTTAACCGATGAAGATGGCACAATAGAGTTCATCACCGACGGCAAGAGGCTGTGGGTGAGGGTGGAGGGGTAATATAACCTCACTCCGCCGGTGAGTCATAAGAATTAAAGGCGGCAATCTGGCTCATCGGCTCCCTCTTATGTGGTTGACCTATCTTTTCCCTATCGTAATAGCCCACCGCCAGCAGGACGTCTATCCTTTTATCCTTAGGGACATTCAGCATTGATTTTACTGCCCTCTCATTAAACCAGCCCAGCCAGCAGGTGCCCAGACCTAACTCCTCAGCCTGCAACACGAAATGCTCACAGGCGATGCCGATGTCTATCAGGTAATACTTGGTGCCCCTGAGCAGACCACCCACCCGGGCTATGAACTTGGCCTTCTCCGAGACGACAGCGACTATCACCGGCGCCTTTTTGGCAAAAGAAAACACCGAATATATACCACTGAAGGCGGCACGGCACAGCCTGTCCTTTAGCTCCCTATCATCAACGACAATGAATTTCCAGGGCTGAGAATTGCAGGCAGAAGGAGCCAACCGGGCTGCTTCAAGGCAGAGCATAATCTTTTCTCTCTCAACCGGCTGGTCCAAGTAGCGCCGGATGCTTCTTCTGTGTCTTATCAGGTCCAATAATGCCATAATTTCACCTCAGTTGACTTATCAAACTACTCGGCTGGTGCCAGGCCGTGGGCGGCAAGTAGCCGCTTATCAGCCAGAATATCATCAGCAGCACTATCGGCAACTACCCGTCCCTGGTCAATAATAACAACCCGCTGGCACAGAGCCTTAACCAGTTCCAGGTCATGAGAGACAATTATTTTAGTCCCGGGTAGACGCTTCAGGACATCAATTAAAGACCACTTACCCCTGGGGTCAAGGTTGCTCGTGGGCTCGTCTATTATCAGTATTTCCGGGGACATAGACAGAACGGTAGCTATAGCAATCCGCTTCTTCTCACCGACACTGAGGTGATGCGGTGAGCGCTTCTCATAGCCGCTCATGCCCACAAAGTCCAGGGCTCTTGCTACCGCCCGATGAACCTCAGCCTCACTGTAGCCCATGTTAATGGGACCAAAGGCAACATCATCAAAAACAGTGGGTGAGAATAGCTGGTCGTCCGGGTTTTGAAATACCAGGCCTACCCTGCTCCTAGCCCACCTCAGATTATGCTCATTAAGCGGCCTGCCCAAGAGCTTTACCCGGCCATTACTTCGCAGGATACCATTAAAATGAAATAGCAGTGTCGACTTACCAGCCCCGTTGGGGCCGATTAGGGCCACCGAGCCTCCCTGATATATGGTCAGGTTGACATCAGTCAGTGCCTGCTGACCGTCAGGATAGCAGAAGGAAAGATTTTCTACTGTTATTAGCTCTTCCATACCGCCTCTTTTAATAGAGCAGGTTAAACAGGCTGATGAAAACGAGGGTTAAACCCAAGCTGGCAACAAAATAGGCATCGGCACGGTTAAAGCGCAGACGGTCCAGAGTCCGGCTGCATCCATCAAAGCCGCGAGCCATCATAGCGGCATAAACCCGCTCGCCACGCTCGTAGCTACGGATGAAAAGAGTGCCAATCATACTACCTATAGTGCCTATCTGCCGCAGCCGTTTACCGCCGAAGTTACGGCTATCCCTTGCCTGCTTCATGCGCATCACCTCATCAACCAGGATAAAGAGATAGCGGTACATAAAGGACATAAGCATTACTATCACTTTGGGCAGGCGTAGCTGCTCCAGCCCCTTAAGCAGGTTTGAGAACTTGGTCGTTGAGGTTAGCAAAATCAGGCTGAGGATAGAAAGCCAGGCCTTGGCCAGAATATTCCACAGCACCTGAAGCCCGCTATGGGTAACCGAAACCTGCCACAGCCATAGGTTATAGCTACCAGCCACCTCCCCCTCCTTGAAGAAGGGAACAAAGATAGCCACCAGCAGGACGAAGGGGATAATCACCAGCGACCGCTTGAGAACATAAAAGACCGGCACCCGAGACAGGGCAATCAAGGTGGCAATGATAACCAAGTATAAGCCATATGCCAGCCAGCTACCGGACGGGGTCAGCGCCACCGCCGCTATGAAGGCTAGGGTAGCCACCAGCTTGCTGCGCGGGTCAAGCCGGGCAATTATACTATCCCGGTCGCTATACTGGTCAAGAAAACTGTGCTTCATAAGCTATACCTGTTAGTTCAAGAGTATTAAGTAGTAGTTCCCCTTTTCCTTGATTTGATTAACCAGGCCAGACCGTAGGCTATACCGAAGAGAACCAGGGTGCCCAGCCAGCCGGCCAGTATTGGAGCCAGCACTTCGTTCTCTATGCCGGGAAGGATATAGTCGGCAACAACCTCAAAGGGCGCCTCCTGAGCCAGACCAACAAAGCCCTTATCCTCAGCCACCCGCTCCAAGCCATCGGGGGAAGATGAAGCCAGGGGTGATATGGTAGCCAGAGCCAGACAGAATAGCAGTGCTATTAACCACCATTTTTTACTCATGGCTAGACTCCTCTAAATCCTCTGCAGCTCAAATAAATCGGCTCTGGTGGCTAGCACCATGCTGAGCACGGCAACAGTAATAAGCCCCTCCCCGATGCCAACAAGGGCGTAAATACCGGCCATGGCCGGCAGAACTGCTGCCAGCGGCGACGCCCCGGAAAGGGCCAGCTCTAGAGCACAGGCAATAGAAGCCAGAAAGACTGAACCCCAGGCGGCAACAAAGCCAGCCACCAATTTGGCTCTGCGGTTACCACCCAGCAGTGACCCGGTCAGGCGGTAGAGATAGTAAGCAGCAAAACCGGCGATAATGCCCATGTTAAGGATATTGGCGCCCAGGGCAAGCAGCCCTCCGTCCTGAAAGATTAGGCTCTGCGCCAAGAGCACAGCACTCATTATGATTACCGCCGCCCAAGGCCCGAGCATAATGGCCGCCAGAGCGGCACCAATAACATGGCCCGAGGTACCACCGGCTATTGGGAAATTGAGCATTTGGGCGGCAAAGATAAAGGCAGCCAGTGTACCCATCATGGGGATATGCTTTTCGCCAAGCTTCTTATTGGCCACTCTTACCGCATTGGCCACGCCACCGACCGACACGACATAAGTGGTCGCCACCGTAGCGGCACTGAGAAATCCATCTGGAATGTGCACAGCATAACCCCTTTCGCATTTTTAGGCAACTGCAACTAATTGCAATAACAGATCAAAAAAATTAGCCGGCGCATTGGCTACAGCGGCCAAAAATAGCCAGATGCCTTAGGTCAGCATCAAATCTATACTCCCGAGACAGGGCATCCTTAAGAGGAGATAGCACCGATTCATCAAGGTCAATAATCTGGCCACACCTTTGACAGACAAGATGGTGATGGTGCCCCTTTTTTATGCTGTGATAGCGCACCCGCCCATCACCCATGTCTGTCTCTGTTGCCAGGCCCAATTCCTTTAATAGCTCAAGGGTGCGATAGACGGTAGATATATTCAAATGCGGATAGCGGGCACAAACTCGCGTATATATCTCTTCAGCACTGATGTGGTCTTCTGCCGCCTCAACAGCCTCCAGTATCATCATGCGCTGGGGCGTTAACCGGTATCCGCACCTACTTAACCGACCAATTATGTCCCCTGTTTGAGTCACCGATCACCACTAATCTTAGAAACTAATATATTATAGCCGATAATAATAGCAATTGCAACCTTTTGTAGTTGCAATTATTTGCTAAATATTATAATGAAATAAACTCTTAAAACTTTTCTCGGCTATCCAGCAGTATGGTTACCGGGCCGTCATTATAAATTTCCACCTGCATATACTGGGCAAAGCGCCCGGTGGCTACCTTTAACCCAGTGGCATGAGCCTGCTTGACAAATTGGTCAAACAACTTCTCTGCTTCATTTGGTGGCGCCGCCTGGGTAAAACTGGGACGGCGCCCCTTCCTGGTATCAGCCAGGAGGGTAAACTGGCTCACCAGCAGCAGTTCACCCTTAATATCCAGTGCTGAAAGGTTGAACTTGCCAGCTTCATCAGAAAAAATACGCAGCTGGACAGTCTTTTGCACCAAATAATCAATATCTTTTTCCGTATCGCCACCAGCCACCCCGACAAAGACCACCAGCCCCCGGCCTATCCGGCCCACCTCCTCACCGGCAATGCTGACCGTGGCACCCGTTACCCGCTGAATTAGAGCCTTCACCTACTCTATCCTTTCTTTACCGACTGTTTCCAGCAATTCTAACCTAATAGTTCTACCCAGGCAAACAGCAAATGACCTTAAAAAGAAATTAAATTTTTTATAAAATGGCAAAATTTCCAAGCTAACCCTGCTAAATCAACCAAATATTTTCCTAGACTTATCAGGGAAAAGGTTGTAAAATTAATAGTACAGGGAAGAAGATAATATGGGAAGAAGATAATATGCTTTTAGCCGCTTTAATGGTGACTTGGAAAAGTAAAGCACTAGCTTAAGCCAGTGCTTTCTTAGTTAAGGAGGTGTAGCCATGCAGTCAAGTCTGATCGGGAAAATTGAAAAGGCAAAACGCTACGCTAATGAAACAGACCGCATCACCTTTACTGAGCTTTCCGTGAAATTCCGTGGCACTAATGACATCCACACCACCGGGTACCGGGATGGCAAGTGGCACTGCACCTGCGATTTCTTTTCCCACTGGGGGCTCTGTAGCCATACCATGGCGCTGGAGAGAATCTTGGGTGAAATGCTACCCCAAGAGGCTCTAAGTCCCCAGTTTGAGGCAACAGCCTAGCTTTATCCTTTACCTTGAGAGACAGCAGGTTCCACCTACAGTCGGGCTGCTATCCCTCTTAGCTTTTTAATAGAATGCCTCTACTTGCCTGCTCCAGCGCCTCGCCTACTACGAACAGGGAACCGGTAACACAGATAAAATCTTCCTCCCCAGCTATAGCTAACGCCAGCGATAATGCCTCGGGAACTGCCCCCACCGACCGGGCTTCCAGCCCACACTTTCTGAATTCAGCCACGATAGGTGCTGTGGCCATAGCCCGGGGATGGCGGGAGCAGGTAGCAATCACGGTATCAAAAAGAGAAGACAACTCTGGGGCAATACCGGCTATGTCCTTATCTGATGAGGCTCCGATAACCAGAATAGCTCGGTCAAAGAACCTGCCCCCAGCTGTGTAATTGGCTTGGCCTTTGAAGTAATGCTCAATGGATTGTCTTAACTCGCGGGCTGAGGCCGGATTATGGGCA
>JAUWZL010000042.1 GCA_030615305.1 Dehalococcoidia bacterium | reverse complement strand
AAAAACGGCCCATCTCATTGGCTACATGCCACAGCTTCACTCGCTATATTCAGAGCTATCGGCCCTACAGAATGTAGATTTCTTTGCCCGAATCTATGGTCTGAGAGATAAGAGGGAACGGGCACAGCGGGTAGAAGAGGTAATAAAACTGGTTGATCTGTGGCCACGCCGTAACGACCCGGTGCTAAACTTGAGCGGCGGCATGATGCAGAGGGTCAGCCTGGCCTGTGCCATAGTCCACAAGCCACCGCTACTTCTTCTTGATGAGCCTACTGTTGGCCTTGATCCTGAGCTCAGGGTTACCTTTTGGGACTACTTTACTTCCCTGACCAAACAGGGGTCAACGCTTATTATCTCCAGCCATACCATGGATGATGCCGCTCATTGCGACCGTCTAGCATTTATGCGCCTGGGCAAAGTCATTGCCCAGGGAACACCAAGTGAGCTAAGGCAGACTACGGGAAAATCCGAGGCTTCGCTGGAGGATACCTTTCTCTATTTTATTCATCGCCAGGACGAGAAAGATGCCTAGCTATGCTTTAACCATCGCTGGCCGGGTTATCCGCCAGCTCATACGGGACAGAAGAACAATGGCCATGATTGTAGTCGTGCCCGTAGTAGTGATGAGCCTCATCGGTTTAAGTTTTCCTGAAGAAGGTGTCCTGGATTACATTGCCCCGGCTCTGCTGGCAACAATGGCGCTATTCTTCAGTTTTTTACTTACCGGAATAAGCTTCTTAAGAGAGCGCTCTCAGGGCACCATGGAGCGCCTGATGGCGTCACCGGTATCACGCCTGGATATAGTGGTCGGCTATCTGTTTGGCTTTTTTATCTTCGCCCTGACTCAGACTCTGATTATAGTCCTATTCACTATCTATGTATTTGATATCAATTTTCTGGGAGATTTGTGGCAGATTCTCGTCTTTCAAATTGTTATCATCACTGGCGCTGTTACCCTGGGTATCTTTACCTCAACATTTGCCCGAAACGAATTCCAGATGGTCCAGTTCATTCCCCTAATCATAGTGCCTCAGATATTCCTCTGCGGGGTTATATGGCCGGTAGAGCAAATGCCAGACTATCTTCAATGGCTATCAGCCGTGCTGCCTCTATCCTACGCTGTGGATGGGCTCAGGGACATCATGCTGGCCGGCAAAAGCCTGCTTGACGTCGGCTTTGAGCTGGCAGTGCTGGCTGGTTTTACTGTGGTCACCTCAATCCTGGCGGCTATCGTCCTCAGGAGGGGAGCTTCAGGCTAACCGATGAATGCTTTTGACCGTCTCCGCTCCTCTCGCCAAGATAAAAGAAAAAGCAGCCCAGCTACCACAGGTGGTAGTCCCATGATTACCACCACAAGAACAATTCCCAACGGGTCAATACGGCCGGCAGCTCCTACAGGATAGCCAATTATCACTAATAATCCAGCGACAATCAGCAATATGCCACCGACCAGTTCCCTTTTCCAGGCAATAACTATACTAAGCCAAAGGATTAAAACACCCGATGCCAGTACTACAGAAGCTACAAGAGCCTCGTTTGTTATGGGGCCAAAGCCTTGGCTTAAAGCCGAGGCGCCTAAGAACATTGTCCACAGGACTGCCCAGACCAGCCCAATAATCAAGCCAACCCGTCTCAACCAACTTCGCCATTTACTGTTTATGGCTGCCATTTTCTATCTCCACAGGAAGCCCGACTAAATTCCAGTCAATTTTTCTACGGACCTCACCCATCCCTGAGGGCCAATACTATTTGCTTGATAGAGGTTTGGTAGTTCCACCTGCTCCCAGTAGCTACCTGGCTTCTGTACCAGCACCGGGATATCAACCTCGGCTAGCATGGGTACATCGTTAAGACTATCACCAATGCCGATGGTCTTTATCTTGCCCAGTTTCCTTTCAAACAGCTCAATGAGAATCTTGACTGCTCTGCCCTTGTTGCTGCCGCCCATAACGCTGTAGAACCTGGTACCTCGAGTCCATTTCAGTCCCGCCTTTTCAATCTTGTTCAAGACCAGTCTAATTTCTTGTTCTGAACCGGTAAGATTTAGCGTTTCCTCATATTCACGCTTCCGGGCAAGCCTGGCTGATGCTAAGTCCAGACCTGTAAGACTGGCTATCTCAGCAGCATTCATGTCACCAAAGCCCCGAAAAGCCAGGTTGTTTTTCTCCCTCACCTCATTAAGCCTGCGTCTTATCTCCCTATAGGGCATGCCCAGCTCAATAACCTGGTAGTTCCCGATTACCCGATGGTAATCATGGGAAAAGGGGAAATAACCCTTCTTAATGAGAATGGCTCCGCCGTCTTCAACAATAAAAGGGGAGTTAATGCCAAGGTTCCTGCGATGTACCTCTTGCTCCGCCCAGGTCTTTGAGGAACAAAAAACGATAGGTACTCCCATCTGGTTCAGCCTTGTCACCAGGGGCATCACCACTTCACAGGAATAGGTATCATAGTCAAGTAGGCTTCCATCTAGGTCGGTAAATATTACCGTTTTGGCGTCTTTAATACTCATCGGGCTGGCTTTATGGCGCATTGGTGGCAACATTCAGTCCCTAAGCTAATCGGCTGCCAGAGCCGAGTAGGATTCCATTTTATCTGACATTATCTCCCGGAACTTTTGCAGGTTGATACTCCGTAGTGCTTTGTATAGCTTCGGCTGCGGTGGCATTTCCTCTTTTTTCTTTATAACTTTTTGGTAAATAAGTTCCCTAACTATGCTTTTTCTGGTATTTTCATCACAGAGTGAGGAATGATAGATAGCACTCAGCCCGGGCAGCAGCATCTCTTCCTGTAGATGTTGCGACCCCTTCTCTTCGTGAAGATGCGGATTTCTTGATTCAATCTGAAATATCTCTACCCCATGCTTGGTGGCTTTAGTTTGTGCCATAGGTAGCACACCACTGAATCCTTCGAAGATGGACAAGAGCTCCTGCGGTTCTACGGCATAACCCGAGGCGTAAGGTAGCATTTCGGCCAGTTGCAAACTCATAGCGTGTTCACCGGCATTGCTGGTCTTGACGATTTCAGTCTCAAAACCGGTATTTGACGAGATAAGGGAGTTCATATACCTGTTGCTGATCTCGGAAACACGTCCCCACTTTCTAAAAAAGATGCCCGCCGAGACTTTGGGTTTATAGCGCCACAGAATCCTGACCATTACATAGGGGGAAGTAGCCAGACTAAAGCCAGCGGCATAGCACCGGGCATACTCCAAGACCGAACCTGGAAAGTAATTATCAGCATCTATAAAGCCGATATAGTCTTTTTGGGCTACCATAGCCAGCAACATAGCCGCCATCATAGCTTCACTCTTGCCACTTCTTAGCAATCCGTCATCACCCAAGAGTTCGCTATAGCCGGCCTCACATAGAGCCTTCGCCAGCACCGGGTCTTTCTGATGGATTATCAGCGCTGAACGCCGGGTAAAGTGACAGTATTGGCCTAAGGCGTCCTTCTCCATTCGGAACCGGTCAACCCGCTGCCTCTGACTGTTGGAAACCACAATTAGCATGCAGTCGTGGGGCACACCGCTGACGACGCCCTCAAAGAGTTTAAGCTTCTCATCCTTAACCGGAATGACGATAGCCATCTTCTGTTCGTAGTCCTTGATAACCTCCTCGTCTATCTTTAAAACACCTATATTCTCCACTGATTTCTCTTCAGCCCTGCCCGAATCCAGCTCTACCACCTGCTGCACATCATTGAGCCTCACTGAGCCAAAGCGTTCCGTATACCTCTGAGTTTCTATCCTCATCTCAAACCTCCTTTCTCCTTTGGCCTTAAAACGAATGCGCTGTATTATAAACTATAAGTCGGCACAAAGTCACTAGCCAACTACTACCCTATCGCTTTATACTGGAGGCGTCAGCTTGTCTTTTAGCTTTCCAATGGTATAATAACATAGCATAGCGCCATTGTTATTCCCGTCTTCCTGAGATAAAAGTCACAGACAGCTAGTGACATTTACTATAGCATATTAGAAACGCAGCTAGATGGTTAGAAAGGAGGTCAAACAGGTTTAAGATATGGCTAGAGAAAATCTCTTAGAAATTAAAGAGCTAAGCGTCAGAGTAGATAGTAGGCAAATTTTACATGATGTCAACCTGAGTATCCAGCCCGGTGAGACACAGGTTATGTTTGGCCCCAATGGTGGCGGCAAGACAACCCTGCTTATGACCATTATGGGCTTCCCCAGGTACCGGGTAACTAAAGGAAAAATCTTCTTCAAGGGCAAGGATATAACCAACCTGCCGCTAGATGAGCGGGCCCGTTTGGGCATTGGAATGTCTTTTCAACGGCCACCAGTGGTTAGAGGTGTCAAAACACGCGATATGGTAATCGCCTGTCTCAAAGAGCCGGGGAATGTAGAAATTGCGGAACAGTTAGCTGAAAAAGCCAACCTCACTGACTTCTTGAACCGGGATATAAACCATGGATTTTCCGGGGGTGAGATAAAACGCTCAGAACTTTTACAGTTACTAGCCCAAGCTCCAGAGCTAGCTCTCTTGGATGAACCTGAGTCTGGAGTTGACCTGGAGAATATCGCCCTCATTGGTAACCTGATAAATGGCCTGCTGGAAAAAATCCACCCGATATATAAGCGAACCCATAGCGGTCTGATCATCTCTCATACAGGACATATCCTGGATTACGTCAGTGCCCGTACCGGCTATGTTCTGTGTGATGGCAGGATAATCTGTGAGGGAGACCCTCATGAAATCCTGACCACCATTAAAGAAAAGGGCTATCAGGAGTGCGTTGTATGCTTAAGGAAATAGAATTATCCAAATATAAAGATAAGGCCCAAGCAGCGGAAAACAAACGGGCAGCTATTGGTGATGATTTAGAGCTATCCAGTTATGAGAGCCAGGTAGCTGAGAAGCCTGCCCATGTTAACCCGGCCACGCTTTCAACTAGAGACAAGGAGCGAATGCTTGGGGCTGGGGTTATGTTAGATGACCTAAGCCAGCGGTCAGGAACCTTTGTCCAGATAGACAATGCCCCAATTCACAGCTCAATTCAGCAAGAGGGGATAGAAGTCATGGCTACCAGTCAGGCTATGGCCAAATATGACTGGCTTAAAGACTACTGGTGGCGGGCGGTAGCTGTGGATGCTGACAAGTACACTGCCCACGTCGAGCTTCATCAGGCTGATGGCTATTTTGTTAGAGCCCTGCCCGGCGCCAATACTGTCTACCCGGTTCAGGCATGCCTTTACCTAGCCAAGGCCCGGCTAATCCAGGATGTCCACAACATTATTATTGCTGAAGAAGGCTCTGAGCTCCATATTATTACTGGCTGTACCACTGCTTTCGGAAAGGAACCCGGTGTGCACCTGGGGGTTTCTGAGTTCTATATCAAGAAGGGAGCTACGGTTACCTTTACCATGATACATAGCTGGACACCAGCCATGGGAGTCCGCCCCCGCACCGGAGCTATTATTGAAGAGGATGGGCTGTTTCTCAGTAACTATGTCATTATGAAGCCAGTTGAATCACTGCAGTTGTATCCCGCAGCTAGGTGTATCGGCCAAAATGCCACTGTCAGGTTTAACAGTATTATGGTTGCCCCACTTGGTTCCAAAATGGACGTGGGCTCTAGGGCATTACTTAATGCCAAGGGGGCCAAGACAGAAATAGTATCCCGAGCTATTACTACCGGCGGTGATATTATTGCTCGTGGCTACATAGAGGGTAATCACCCGGATGTCAAGGGGCACCTTGAATGCCGCGGACTAATAATGGCCGACTCAGGTACCATTCATGCCATCCCTGAGCTCAGAGGCACACTGGCTGGTGTTGACCTATCCCATGAGGCAGCCATAGGCAAGATAGCCGAAGAAGAAGTAGAGTATCTAATGGCAAGAGGACTCACCCGAGATGAGGCGACAGCGGCCATAATCCGTGGTTTCCTAAAGGTAGATATCCAGGGATTACCGCCCTTGCTTAACGCTGAAATGCGGAAGGCTATTGAAGCCAGCGAAAAGGAGATTTTTTAGAGGG
>JAUWZL010000032.1 GCA_030615305.1 Dehalococcoidia bacterium | reverse complement strand
GCCCTGTTTCGGTTAAGGTGGACTTTCATGTCTAACCGCAAGCGGTATGCCTACCTGTGGCATCAAACAAGGGAAGGACGGTTAAGAAAAGGCAAGCAGTTAGCTGTCAAGGGGTAGCCAGGCCATTACTAGATTACTATCCCCACCTGTTACTATTTGGCTATTGACACCCAACCTGAGCCAGTTAAAATTAGCTTATCATAGAGCAGAAGAGGGCCAGGCATGAAAACGGTTAGTTCTGTTAAAAACATCCTGTTTCGACTGAGATGGATAACCATGTCTCAGCGCGATAGGTATGCCTACCTGTGGCAGAGGGGTGGCTCGCTACGGGAAATACGCAGGCAGTAATGGGACGCCTGAGTCTGCTCAGGGTCTGCTTGTGGTTTTCCTCATGACGCTGCCTGATGGTGTTATCCTGCTGGCTGTGCCCTCACGCTGATGATTATACCCCAACACTACCCACACCGAGCTAATTTAGATTCCACATTTTGCCTGTTTTTCGTCAGCAGCCTTAACCATCCTCATCGACCCTCTTTATCACCAGAGGAACAATGAAGACCAAACAGGCAATGAAAAAGATAATACTGCCGGCAAGGTACAGGATGTCGCCACCATCAATACCTGAGGCTATGAAGAAACAGGCACACACTAAGAAAAGAAGCCAACCCCAGAGGTAAAACTTCCTTTCCCGTCTCCTATTATCAGAGGACATATCAATCACCCCTCATCTGCAATTATGAAAAGATTAAGGCACCTAAATCACCAGTCCTAGGTTTGGTGCCACGGTAACCCGGATAGACCAAAGGAAGGCGCCGGCAAAGTATATCAACTTAGACAGCTACAGGCAACCAGAGCATAATTTGACACCGGCAGCTCGACCGTCTATGGTTATCTAGGAGCTTATTGCCTTGGTCGAATTAGCTACTCTGCAACAGATTCTGGGTATCCGATTCAAAGAGCCGTCTCTGCTGGAGCAGGCACTGATCCACAGCTCCTACGTTAATGAAAACCCCGAGGCTGCCCCGACCTCAAATGAAAGGCTTGAATTCTTAGGTGACGCCGTTTTGGGCATGATAGTTGCCCAAAAGCTATACCAAGACTTGCCCAACTCTGCTGAAGGAGAGTTGACCAAGCTACGTTCTGCCCTGGTCCGCCGCAGTGCCCTAGCTAGCCTGGCCAGAGATATTGGACTCAGCGATTACCTCTACCTGGGGAAGGGCGAGGAGGCGAGCGGTGGCCGACATAAGCCGGCAAATTTAGCCGGAGCTATGGAAGCGGTGATAGCCGCCATTTTTCTTGACCAAGGCTGGAATGCCACCAGGGATTTTATCCTTAGCTTATTTGACACCGAGCTAAAGATGTTGGCCCGGCAAGGGGCCGGGATTGATTATAAATCGCAGCTTCAGCACCTTATCCAGTCCAGGCAGCAGGAGACACCTGTCTACCATATAATAGAGGCCAACGGACCAGACCACGACCGGAGGTTTACTGCCGAGGTAAGGGTGGGCAATACCGTGCTGGCTAGAGGTTACGGTAAAAGTAAAAAATTAGCCGAGGCCGAAGCCGCCTGCTCAGCGCTGGAAAAACTGAAAAACAACTTTACACAATAATTCCCCTCTGCTAAACTTCAATCGTCCAACCTTAGATAGAGGTGCTACATGGGCAAGCGAGACTACCGCCGTCATGAAACCAAGAAACCCAAAAAGAATGCCAAGAAAGCGACCATAACAGACATTCTGCCGCCACCGGTAAATGTAGAAGTGATTAAGAAGAAGAGGAAGAAGGAGCCCAAAATAGAAACCTAGGTTTCATTTCAGGGCAGGGAACCTAAAATGTCTGACTTGGCCTCAGTTCAGGTGAAGGTGCATGGCTTTGTCCAAGGCGTCTTTTTTCGTGATTTCACCCACAGGCGAGCAAGAGAGCTGGGCCTAACCGGCTATGTGCGCAACCTGCCCGGTGCCAGGACAGTAGCGGTTCAGGCTGAAGGCGAAAGGAAAAAGCTGGAAGAGCTAATTGGCTACCTCAAGGTAGGACCACCCGGAGCTAGAGTAGAAAAGATGGATATCAGCTGGTCTGAGTACAGCGGGAGCTACTCCCATTTTGATGTAAGATACTAGCTCTGCCGGAAAACTCTATAGCTCTCAGCCGTTTTTCAGCAACAAAATCCTCTGTGCCCGGGCCCGGACTTTAGATTTCAAGGTTTAACCTGGCTTCTTCAATCAACCTAAGATAATGCATCTTAATACCCAGAGCCTGAGAAGCCTCCAAGTCAACCTGGTAGGGCTTACCAAGGAACACCTTGCCGTACTCCTCAACTTTGCCCTTAGTGGGGTCCTCCCCAGTGATAAACTTCTGGCGCCCTTCGATAATGCCAAGGTCAAAGGGCAGGGTAAAATGTAGGTCAGCCACCACCTTATCAATGCCCAGCCCGTACAAATCCTCCCGGCCACCCCGCAAGTCAGCGCCATACTTACTGATTGGCAGTAAGCTGAGTAGGTTCATTATGCTTAGGTTTCCCATGCCACTAACGACCTTTAATGGAGCCACGGTTATCAAATAGTCGCTTGACAATATAACATTGGGTACCCAAAAGGTGGGCACTGCCAATGGCTTGGGCAAGGGATTTTCTACCTCAACCCAGATACAATCCTTAACATCTAGCGCCAATACCCTGGGAAAATCGTAACCTAAAGCCTGAAATATCGGGTATATGGGACCACCTCCCGGGATACCGTCGAGCAGGAGAATATCGGCATCACTAACCTGCCTGATACCCTCAATTATTAGCGACAGCATCTCGCGGCTGGTAGTTACTGGATAAAAAACCGGGTAGCCAGCATTAGGTTTTATCAGCACGCGCCGCGCCCTAGATATTACTGGTGGTGCTTTAAAGGAAAACTCCGAGGCCTCAAATATCAATTCCTACTCCTCACGGCAAAATCTGTCCGAGACAGGGCACAGAGAGTCAGGCGACTTAACCCTGTTTATTAACCCCCTGGCCTTCTTTAGCTCGGCTTCAGTATTAATATTAAAAAAGCTCAGGTGATCCGGGTCAAACCTATCTATCTCACGAGCTTCGACATACCTCACCTTAACCAGGCTGAGAAGCTGGTCAATTTTGAGGCTGCCTTCTCTTAGTAGCCTTTCGATAACCTTAAGGCACTTCTTCGAGTAGACGGCATGAAGCGGCTCAACCATGTCCCCCACCCTAGGGATAACCATATCAAAGCCAGCCGATATTTTTACCATATAACGAAGTAAATCCCGGTTCAAAAAGGGCATATCACAGGCAACAACAAGGTTATAAGAAGAGTCTGAGGCGAGCAGCCCGGTATAGATACCAACCAAGGGACCTTTACTGGCGTAAGCATCGGTTACAATTCTTAGCTTTGGATAGCCAGTAAGTTTAGGGGGCTGCTGCCCTTTGCCAATAACTATAATAATATCGCTATTTAAAAAGCTAAGCTTGGATACTACCCGCTGTACCAGACTCTCACCATTAAGTGTCACTAACGCCTTATAGCGCCCAAGACGCAAGCCCTTGCCACCAGCAAGAACAATGCCACTTATATTCAAGGTATGGCTACATCCATCCTAGAGATATTCCCCCCTTATATTATTCTACCATTGCAGTCAAGCCCTGTTAATAGATGAAGGCTAAACATTCAAAGCAAGTTGTGACCTGGCCAGGCAAATGCTATAATCCTGGCTATGAAGCTATCGGAGCTGGGAGAGTTTGGGCTTATTGACCTCCTGGCCAAAATGGCCCATGCAGGCCAGGATAAGCAGGCTGCTCCCTGGCAAAAACTCCTGGTCGGTATCGGTGACGATGCCGCCGCCTGGTACGGTGATGCCTCAATAGAGCTGGCTACTGTTGACAGCCTGATTCAGGGGGTTCACTTTACCCCGGATATAACCACCTGGCATGAACTGGGCTGGAAAGCACTGGCCATCGGCTTAAGCGATATTGCTGCCATGGGTGGCGTGCCCAAGTATGCCCTGGTCTCACTGGGCCTGCCTGATAATACCGAGGTGGCCGATGTCACTGAACTCTTTAGGGGGATGATTGAACTAGGGCAGCAGTTTGCTGTAGCTATAGCTGGTGGTGATACCAGCAGTGCCCCACTGGTTACCCTTAACACAACCGTCTTTGGCAGTACCAGAGAGCAGGGCCAGCATATCCTCACCCGCTCAGCGGCCAGAGCCAGTGAGCGGGTAGCCGTAACCGGCTATCTAGGAGCGGCTGCCGCCGGCCTAGAGATGCTTAAGAAGCAACTGCCTCTTGACCGTGAAGCCAGTGCTTCTTGCAGGCAGGCTTTCCTCCGCCCCTATCCCCGAGTAGCTGAAGGGCAGTTACTGGTTAGTCTTGGGGTAAAAGCAGCCATAGATATCAGCGATGGCTTGATAGCGGACCTAAGCCATATATGCCAGGCAAGTAAGGTTGGCGCCCGAATAGAGGTTGACCTGGTGCCGGTTCACCCGGCGGTCAAAAATAACTTTGGCGATAAGTCCCTTGAAATGGCACTATCCGGTGGCGAGGACTACGAACTGCTATTTACCGCAAGCAATGAGGTTATTGACCGGGTGAGAAATCAAGCCTCTTGCCCGATAACAGTTATAGGTGATGTTGTAGCCGATAAGATGGGTAAGGTAACCTTGGTTGATAGACAGGGTAAGCCCTTTAAGCCAGCTAAGACAGGATGGCAGCACTTTGCCCATTAGAATCAGCCAATCGGCGAGGCAAAATGGACCAACTTAAGCTAATTAGCCATAGCCCCTACGAGACCCAGCACCTGGGAAGCCGTATCGGCAAGCTGACCCGGCCCGGTGATATTTTCCTCCTGGTGGGCAGCCTGGGAGCCGGCAAAACCTGCCTGACTCAGGGTATTGCCTGGGGGCTGGGTATCACAGAATATACGCCCAGCCCTTCCTTTGTCTTAATTCGTGAGTTTTACGGCCGGCTGCCCCTGTATCATATCGACCTTTATCGGCTTTACCACATAGAAGAGATCGCCGACCTGGGGCTTGATGACTATCTCTATGGCAGTGGCGTCTGCGTAATAGAATGGGCAGAAAAGGGCTTAAGCCTAATGCCTCAAGAACACCTCCTGATTGAGATAGGCTTTCTTGACGATACCGAACGCAGCTTTGGGTTCAAGCCCTGTGGCCAGCACTATCTGAAAATAGTTACCGAACTAAAAAGACTAAAGAGCGGGGATAGCTAGTGTATCTGGCAATAGATACTGCAACAGATACCGCCAGCCTAGCTATCATCCGGGACAGCCAGGTACTGGCAGAAGTCACCTGGTGCTGCCGACAGAACCACTCCGTGGAACTTATGCCCTGCCTGACCCAGTTACTGGAACAGGCCAGGTTAAGCCTTAGCTCTTTAAGCGGCATCATCGTCGCCAGAGGGCCGGGAAGTTTTAACGGACTGCGGGTCGGCATCAGCACGGCTAAAGGTTTAGCCTTCAGTCTGAGAGTGCCGCTGGCTGGCATTAGCACCCTGGAAGCAGCCGCCTACGAGCATGCCGAAAGTGGCCTGCCTGTCTGCCCGATACTTAATGCCGGCCGGGGTGAGATTGCCGCCGCCATCTACCAGCAAAAAGCCGGACACTGGCGCCAGATTAGTGCCCAACACATAACTACGGTGGATGCCCTGTGCTCAAAGATAACCACTAGAACCATCTTTTGCGGCGAAGCGACACCGGATATTCTAAAGCAGCTTGAAGATAAACTTGGGCAAAAAGCCATAATACCAACGCCAGCCTCAAGGCTTCGGCGGGCCGGTTTCCTTGCCGAACTGGGTCTCAAGCGGCTTAAAGCCGGCGATTATGACCAGCCAGCCACCCTGCAGCCAATATACCTCAGACGACCACAGATTACCCAGCCAAAACAAAAAACCGTGATGGCTGAAATAAGCAGCAATATTAAGAACAAAAAGCCCGAGAGTAATGCCAGGGCAGTTATCTGGGATATGGATGGCGTAATAATCAATAGCGCCCCCTACCACCTGGCAGCCTGGCAGGAGGTCTTTAAAAAAAGAGGCCATAAATTCACTGAAGATGACTTCCGTAATACCTTCGGTCAAAGGAATGACACCATAATTGGGAGCGTTCTGGGCAGAGAAGCAGCCAAGGAAGAGATTGAGGCTATCGGCAGAGAAAAGGAGGCAAGCTTTAGACTTAAGATAAGGGAGAAACTAAGACCCCTGCCCGGAGTGGTAGCTCTGATTCAAGCCCTTGCCCAAAAAGGTTTCCGGATGGCGATAGCCTCGTCAGCCCCCAGGGAAAATATTGAGCTGATTATGAGCGCGCTGGGTATAAGGCGGTTCTTTCAAGCAGTTATCAGCGACCAAGACGTCACCAAAGGCAAGCCCGAGCCACAAGGGTTCTTACTGGCGGCCGAGAAGCTGGGCACAAACCAGGAAAACTGCATCGTCATTGAGGATGCCATCGCCGGGGTTACCGCCGCCAGAAGAGCCGGTATGCATTGCCTGGCGGTTACTGGCAGCCACCCCAGAGAGAGCCTCAAAGAGGCTGACCTTGTAGTTGACAGCCTAGAAGAAGCTCGCCTGGGCGACATTGAAAGGCTAATAAATTCCCAAGGCGGTTTGAAAGTTGATTAATCAAATCCAGGAGCAGTAAAATCGGAGAGGTGCTAATGGAAAGGTCACTGGTTCTTATTAAACCTGACGGGATGCAAAGAGGGTTAGCCGGCGCTATCATCAGCCGCCTGGAGAAGCAGGGACTCAAACTGGTAGCACTCAAGATGCTTCAACTGGATGAGAGCCTAGCCCAACGACTCTATGCGCCTCACAAGGATAAGCCCTTCTTTAGTAGCCTGGTGGCTTATATCAGCTCAGCTCCAATCGTGGCCGCCGTCTTTGAGGCAGAAGGGGCGGTGGACCTAATCAGAAAGGCCATGGGGGCAACCGACCCAACTGAGGCTGAAGCTGGAACTATCAGGGGTGATTTTGGCCTGGATATTGAGCATAATACCATTCATGGCTCTGATTCAGTAGAGACCGCCCAAGAGGAGATACGGCTGTTCTTTTCTGAGGATGAGATTCTTAACTATAAACGGGAAGCTGATAGTAAGTTTACTGAATCCTGACTACAGGCTTTGCCTGGTTCCAAAGCTGGTCTAACTGGTAGTAGTCCCGCTCAGCGGGGGCAAAGATGTGCACGATAACATCGCCATAATCAAGGAGTAGCCACCCGGAATCTGCCGTGCCCTCACGATGGTGAGCTAAAACAGCCTCCTGTTTCAATGAATGCACAATCTCATCATAAATGGCGTTTATCTGCCGGCGGGACTGGCCACTAAACATAACAAAGTAATCGGCAAAGCCAACAATACCCTGCACATCCAGTAGTATAATATCCGAAGCCTGCTTATCACTGGCTATCTCAACTACCTTGTGAGCTACCTCTATCGCTTCCAGAAGCTAGACCTCCACACCAGCAGACTCAGATATTATTATACCATAATCATAAAGGGATAAGCGTGCTATACTATGGTGAAATGGCAGGGCTGCTTTTTGGTACCGCCGGCATACCCCTCAGTGCCTGGCCGCAGACGACCATAGACGGCATTAAGCGTATTGCCAAGCTTGGGCTGGGCTGTATGGAGATAGAGTTCGTCCAGGGGGTGTATCTAAGTGAGGCCGATGCCAATCTGGTAGCCGAGGCAGCCCAAAGTACCGGGGTTAAGCTATCAGCCCATGCTCCTTACTATCTCAATTTTAATGCCCATGAGCCAAGAAAAATCAGAGCCAGCCAGGGAATCC
>JAUWZL010000034.1 GCA_030615305.1 Dehalococcoidia bacterium | reverse complement strand
ACTTGAAAGCTATAATGGGGGTTTTAAAGAGGGTGAGGTAGATTAGGACTAAGTAAGCCTCATATTTTGCTTAACATCTCTTAAGGTCTTTCGGGCGATAACCCGGGCTCTCTTGGCACCATCAGCCAGAATATCAGCTATGTGTTTCGGGTTAGCCGCTAGTTCGGCTCTCCTTTCCCGGACAGGTTTAAGAGTGTTGTTAATTGCCTCAGCTAGCAGCATCTTGCAGTCAACACAGCCGATCTCGGCCCGGCGACAGCGCTTGGCTACTCCGCTCGTTTTTGAAGAGTCAAAGTATCCCAGAAGCTTGTAGACATTGCATATCTTAGGGTGTCCCGGGTCGGAACGATAGCGACGGGCCGGGTCGGTATAGGCTGTCATTACCCGCTCTATCGTCTCTTCGGCAGACAGGGCTAGCTCAATATCGTTACCTGCCTGCTTACTCATCTTCTCTTTGCCATCCAGCCCCAACACTAACGGATAAGAGGTAAGCTTGGCTTCAGGCTTGGGGAAGGTGTTGCCAAACAGGCTGTTAAAGCGGCGGGCAATCTCGCGGGCGAGTTCCAGGTGGGGTAGCTGGTCTTCACCAACGGGTATCACTTCAGCCTTATAGAGCACGATATCAGCCGTCATCAGCACCGGATAGCCGACCAGTCCGTAGTTTATATTGTGGGGCTGGAGCTTTACCTTTTCCTTAAAGGTAGGTACCCTAAGCAGCCAGCCTAAGGGGGTTATCATGCTGAGCAGGGTATGCAGCTCCATCACCTCAGGGACATGTGACTGGACAAAAAGGATGCTCTTTTCCGGGTCAAGGCCAACCGCCAGCCAGTCAAGCATCATCTCATGGATGTTTTCTTGAAGCTGGCTGGTGTCTTCCATTGAGGTCAGGGCATGAATATCAACAATACAGTAGATACAGTCATACTCATCCTGAAGTCTCACCCAGTTCTGTAGGGCTCCCAGATAATTACCTATGTGCTGCCGGCCTGTGGGGCGGGCTCCGGAAAAAATGCGGCGCTTGCTCATGTCTTTGTAACCAGAGAGTGTAACACAAATATGAAGGTGACGACAACATTGAAATTACCCTAAACCTGGGCCAGGGACTTAAGCCTCATGACTACTTCATTTATAGTTTGCTCATCAGTAGAAGCCCCCGAGGTTATGCCTATACGGCACTTGCCCTGAAGCCATGAGGTCTGGATTTCATCGGCAGTTTCAATGAGGTATGTTTTAGTTACCCTGGAACATAATTCAACAAGATGCTTGCTGTTGGCGCTGTTGTGACCACCAACAACAAGTAACAGGTCCGATTTATCAGCCAGTCTCAGAGTATCTGCTTGGCGCCGCCTGATATCGTGACATATGGTATCAATGATACGCAGCTCGGAGTCCTTAGCTAGGGCTGAATCAATGACCTTCTTGGCAAATTGGGCAAAACAGGCTGGTATCTGTGTTGTCTGAGAGAGGACGCCTAAACGGCGAGGTAGGTTATCAAGCCCGGCTAAACCACTGGTATCCTGGGTAGCCATCCCCTTACCGTCGGCCCAGCCAAGTATGCCCTTGACCTCGGGGTGGTCAACATCACCAAAAACAATGGTGAAAAAACCAGACTCAGCCAGTCTGCGGGCGGCAACCTGAGCTCGCTTGACAAAGGGACAGGTGGTATCAATAATTTCTATATGCCGAGCCTGAATCTCCTCTTCTACCTGCGGGCCTACTCCATGAGAGCTGATAACTACCAGGCTGCCCTGTATGTCAGCGACACCAGTGACCACCGTGACACCTATATCAGCCAGTCTGCGTAGCACCTGCTGGTTGTGCACCACTGCCCCTAAGGTTTCCACTCCACCACGCTCACGGGCAACGCGCTCTAGAATATTAATGGCTCGCCTGACGCCCATGCAGAAGCCTATGCCGGGTGCTTTTTTAATCCTTAATGCCATTTAATCACCCTATCGGCGTAATTGCCACGATATTCTGGGGGGAGTAGGGCAGCAATATGCCCCATTATAATATCTGTCCGCCTTGAAAGCTCGAATTTGGTGAGTTTACCAGCCACCGGCGGCAGGGTAAAAGCTTTGCCAATATTAACCGTTATCTCTGGGCGGCGCCAAAACCAGGCTACACCCTTTATATTTTCTGTGCCCGTAATGCCTACTGGAATAACAGGAGCGCCACTACGGGAGGCTATCAGCGCTGCTCCAGGGAAAGCAAGCTTAAGTCGCCTGCTCCGGCTTCTCATTCCCTCGGGGAAGGTAACCAAAGCCTGGCCATCACCTAGCACCTGCATCGCCTTCCGCAACGCTTTCCTGTCCAGCCGTCCTTTACTAACTGGGAAAGCGCCAAAGCTACTCATAAAGTAACCAATTATCCTAGAATGGAAAACCTCCTCTTTAGCCATAAATACTACTCTCCGACCAAGGCTAACCCCAAGAAGAGGTGAATCGACCAGATTAACGTGATTGGCAACAAATATCACAGATCCGTGGTTTGGGACGTTGTCCCTGCCCCTGACTCTTCGCCGAGTAAGTAGCCAGAACAGCAGCCACAATACATGCCTGACAGTATAATAAAGCAAGGCACCAAAAACCCTGATAAATAAAAACTAAGCTAGCCAATTATACTCGCTGGGTATGGGTAAAGACAAATTACCAAGGAGGCATCATTGCTGCTACAAATTAAGATCTAGGAGATGGTTTTTGATAGAGGGAAAAGGTGCTCTTTAGCCGATAGCAGTTAAGGTAATTGCTGCCTTTAGCTATCGGCTTTGGCGATACCCTTTAGTATGGATAGGATTCCGATGACAGCCCGCTGTACTCCGGGTGGCTCCTGGGCCAATACCCGGCAGACATAGGGGTCCAGATGGTTACCGCTATAGCCCGGCTGTGCTTCGGATATAGTGTTGGGCTGTGGCGACAGATAACCAGCCAGGGCAAAGAGCTCATCCACAGCAAAACCTAGAGGCTTAGCAATTTTCTGAAGAATGGTGGCCGACGGGAAGCGCTCACCCTTCTCTATACGGCCAAGGTATGATGGGGAAACACCTGACTTTCTGGTCAGCTCCTGAAGTGTCAGCGGTATCATGAGCCTTTGCTGCCTGATCATCCGGCCGAAATCTTTATTGTCACCGTGGCTGGCCATTTTCGTATTTATTCTTATCCTTACTGGGAAAGCCACTGGTCAAAGTCTGCAATGGGTTGCTCTAACTCTATAGCATCATCCCCAGGTTCAAGCTCGGTTTCCCGGCGGGTATCTTTTGCCTTATCTTCAGCCTCAGCCGTGTCCTCTTGCCGGGCAAGATTGCTAGCCTGGGAAGTGTCACTGTCCACTTCAACCTTTGCCTCAACAGACACCGGCTCGTCTTCTTTCTCGGCTATCTCCTGTTGTTTCTTGACCAGCTCTTCAACTTTTCTACTCGATTCAGCAATAGCCTCAGCTATGGCATCGGTTGAGGCTTTTTCAATTTTTAGCATGATGGACTCTCTTACGCTATCGGCAATTTCGTCAGCCTTAGCTTTGGTTTCTTCCCTGATTTTTAAAACAATCTGCTTCGTCGTTTGTTCGTATTGTCGCAGAATCCGCCCTACCTCTTGTTCCGCTTCCTGCCTGGCGGCCTGGCCCGCTTTGGTGATAACCTGATCAGCCTCTTGTGCCAGTTCTATTATTATCTCGTCTGCCCCACGCTCGGCCTTTTGGTTGACCTCTTGGGCTATTTCTTTAGTTTCCATTTCCATCTCCTACCTATTTATTCTTATTTTTAACTACCTTAAGTTATTTGCAAGTATCTCATTTTTAATGATAGCTGGCTGGATTACAATCACCCAATAGTAACTTAATGATAGTAAAATAGTACTGGCTTTTAGGACAGTTCAATCGTTTGGCCAACGCTGGGCAGGGTAACACCAATACCAGTACTACTTAGAGGGGCAATGTAGAGGTCAGGACGTTCGCTGTGGATGGGGATGAGTATCTCGGGCTTTATCTCTTGTGCCAGCTTTAGCAGGTCTGTACCGCAGGCATGGCCCGAGGCGTGTAATCCCTTCTCAGCGTCAGGTATCTGCCAGACTCCGTTCTTCTCTACAGGGAGTCCGAAGCCCTTGAACTTGAAGTGCTCCAGCCAGTTATGGAGGCGGCGGAAGTCAATCTCCTGTTCCTCATCATGAGGCTCGCTAGAGCTATAAACATAGAGGCTTCCCGGTTTGGGGTGGATGCTGGGTAGTTCGTTTAGGTCAAGAAAGCTAAAACAAAGGATAAACTGATCTTGTGCCGAGCCTACCTCATCAGCTAAAACAGTTTTACTATGATACTCCGCGAAGATATTGCGCAGCCATAGACTGGGGGATTTGCTGGCAATAGTATCCTGGTAGATAACAAGATTATTGTCTTGGGCAATATCGGGGATTTGCGGCTCCAGAAGGCGCACTGTCTTTAGCAGGTAGGCATCCCGGGGTAGTATAGCCAGTTTCCGGCCGGTATCCCGGGCAATCTGCAGGAAGGTAAGCAACCGGTCCACATCCCGGGGCGAAAAATCGGCAATGACCAGGCTATCCGAGCCGGTGATTGCTTTCAGGCCATTTTTATATACCTCCTGCTCACTGACATTTTTCTCGCTGAAACTGGACTCGTCATGTAGGTTGGTACCTTCAAGGATGAGGGCTTTAGGCTTAAGACCGGCTGCCTGCTCAATGAACCTTTCAGTAAGCTGGGCGCGTTTGCCATGCTGACGCAGGTCGCCGCTATAAATGACCCAACCCGCGCTGGTCTCAATGCCCCAGGCACAGACACCAGGAATGGAGTGGTCAACGGGGAAACACCTCAGGTTAAAGCTGCAATTGTTATGGGAAGTCAAGGGACGTGACATAAGCCCTTTCTGTCTGGCCGTTTTCTCCCAGAAACCCCAGGCCCAAAATCTAATTGCTTCCGGGCTCATATCTTTCGGGTCTACATCAGCAATGCAGTATTGCCGCTGCCTATTTTCCATACCACCCACAAGGCAGGCTGTCTGTTTCCAGCCAGATGGGCATTCGTATGCCATTGGGCTGAAGTAGCATACCTGCTGGTCAAAGCCTGCTTTCCCTGAGTCCTGCATTGCCTTGACAATAAATGCGGTCTCCGCTGTGGCATAAACTGGTATATCTTCTCTTAAAAAAGAGATGTATCCGGAGTGGTCAAGATGGGCATGGGATAGCAGTACCCCATCAACCTGGTCAAGAATACGATGAAGGGGACTACCCCGGAACTGCTGCCACAGATCCGGTGTTACCAGGTCATCCCGATAAAGCCCCTCCAGTGGTGGCAGTAAGCCCATTGTTAGAGGGTCAAGCAGTCCGGCACCGCCGCGTGGCCTCAGGTATTCTTCATAGAACTGCTTGTATCTCTTAAAGGGAAAGCCGAAATCGAGTAGCAGTCTCCGCTCACCATCCTCCAAGAGAATCTTATTCCCGCCAATCTCATTTATACCGCCGTAGAATGTCAGCTGTACCATAGCTTTCCCCTGTTTGGCTGAAAATCAGCCCTGACCACCGTCACTGTTTCAGTGTCTTGAGAGAGAGGACATGTATAGAAACGCCAATGGCTATTAATATTAAAATTATTCTAACGAGCAAGGCCTGAACGGCAAATATAACTGAAGCCCCGATTGTTACCCACAGCAGGGTAATGGTCAGCACCTTTACCTTTAATGGAATCCCCTTTCTTTGCCGATAGTTCCTGATGTAATTGCCAAACCACCTGTTATATAAGAGCCAATGGTAAAACCTTGGTGAGCTTCTGGCATAGCAGGCAGCGGCCAGTAAAAGAAAGGGGGTGGTAGGCAGCACGGGCACAAATATGCCGACAATTCCCAGCCCGACAAAGAGGGTCCCAAAAGTAACCAGCAGTGGCCTAATCCAGTTTCTGGCTCGTGTTTTCCTCTTTTTCATGGAGTGGCTAATATTTTTAATCCTTATTTCCATTGGGCGTTAGACCTTTAACAGCTTTTAGATAACAACTACAAAACCGGCAACACACCCAGGCTGGGTGAATATTCTATGTCAGCAACTACCTAAGCTCAAGGCTAAAATCTAGAGCCTTTGCCGAATGGGTTATGGCGCCAACAGAGATGAAATCCACCCCGGCCCAAGCCATGGCACGGACATTATCAAGCCCAATGCCGCCTGAGGCCTCAAGCTTAACCTGCTCTGGGACAAGTTCTACCACTTGCTTTATCTCATCAGGGCTCATATTGTCTAGCATGATGATATCGGCGCCAGCTTGGGCTATCTCCAGAGCTTCCTGGATAGTGTTGACCTCTATCTCAATCTTTGCGCCCAGAGAGGCATTCTGCTTAGCCTTGGCCACGATATCTTTTAGGCTTATGCCCAGCTCACGCAGTGCTGTTATGTGGTTATCCTTAATGAGAATGCCATCGCCCAGATGAAGACGGTGGTTTTGCCCACCTCCAACTCGAACGGCATATTTCTCAAGAAGCCTGAGGCTAGGTGAGGTCTTGCGGGTATCAGTAATAACAGCGGTGGAACCCAGAATCTCAGCGACATATCTGGCTGTCTCAGAGGCAACGCCGCTTAAGTGGCTCAGGAAATTAAGGGCCACCCGCTCTGCTTTGAAGATGCTGGCCACAGTGCCAGAAATGGTGGCTACTGTATCCCCCGGTTTTACTCTGCTCCCCTCTGGAATAAGTACTTCTACCTCCAGTAACGGGTCAACCTTGAGAAATACCAGCCTGGCGATATCACCCCCGGCCAGCACTCCTTCCCCATTAGTCACTATGGATGCCTTGCCCACCAGCTCAGGTGGTATCAGTATCTTGCTGGTTATATCACCATGGCTGGTATCCTCAGCCAGAGCCAGGTCTACAATTTTGTTAACCTGTTCGTCAGTTAGTTGCAGTTTACCCACCTACCTCACCCCCTGTATCCCCTCTCCTTTGAAGGAGGGGAGGAGTGTTTAAAAAGAGGGGCTTCGCCCCTGTGAGACACCCTTTAGACTAACCCTCTCAGTTGTCTAATCATCTTGCGGCCAGCACAATATGTCTGCGCCACTTGGGGGAACTCCGAGGGAAATCAGAGCGGAAGTGAGCCCCACGGCTCTCCTCTCTTAAGAGGGCTGATTCAGCTACTAAACGCCCGGTCAAAACCAGGTTCGTCAGTTCATATGACTGGCGGTCTTTAGGCAGGGGCAGAGACTCCTGCCAGGCAGCCAGTGTGTCGGCAGCTTCAGCCAGG
>JAUWZL010000021.1 GCA_030615305.1 Dehalococcoidia bacterium | reverse complement strand
GTATGCCCAGAGGCTATATCATGGTTCAATGCAATGGCGAGGTAAACCCATGCATGTTACTCCAGGTTAAGCTGGGCAATATCAGAGAGCAGAGCATAATATCTATTTGGCAAAACTCGCCTATACTAGCCGAACTGCGGCAGAGAGAACTACTCAAGGGTGAATGTAGAGACTGTTCCTACAAGGTTACCTGTTCTGGATGCCGGGGCAGAGCCTATGAGGAAACCGGTGACATAATGGCTGCTGACCTCGGTTGTTGGCTCGCGCCTGAAGTGGTTAAGAAAGGAGACTTATATTAAAATGCCGCTTACCGGTATTGAAATATTTAAATTACTGCCCAAGACCAACTGTGGCGAATGTGGAGTGCCTACCTGCCTGGCCTTTGCCATGAGTCTGGCTGCCGGCAAAGCAGAACTGGCTGCCTGCCCCTATGTATCTGAAGAGGCAAAGGTCAAACTGGAGGAGGCATCAGCCCCACCCATCAGGCCGGTTACCATCGGGGTTGGCGACCGGGCACTAAAGATAGGCGGAGAGACAGTCATGTTCCGCCACGAGAAAAGGTTTGAAAATCCACCCGGCTTTGCCATTCTCATCAGCGATACTATGGCTGAAGCTGAGGTTGATAGCCGTCTTGACAGGTTTAACAAACTCCAGTATGACCGGGTTGGACTTACCCTCCACGCCGAGCTGGTGGCAATAAAGTGCGATTCAAAGGATGCCAGCAAATTTGGGGCTCTGGTGACCAAGGTTAAGCAGAACAGCGACGCTAACATTATCCTGATGAGTGAAAGCCCCGATATCCTGGCTGCCGGTCTGGCAGCCTGTGCCGACAGAAAACCTCTGCTTTATGCCGCCACCAAGGATAACCTGGAACAGGTAGCGGCAATGGCTAAGGATAACTCCTGTCCCGTAGCCGTCAAAACTGACAAGCTGGAAGAGCTTGCCGAGCTGACCACCAAGCTTGACCAGTCCGGAATTAAGGACATCATCATTGATTCCGGGGCAAGGACACTGCACCAGGCATTTGAAGACCAGGTCATAATAAGGAGAGCCGCACTGGATAAAAAATTCCGTCCCTTGGGCTATCCAACCATTATCTTAGCCAATGAGATGACTGAGGATCCGATGAAGGAAGCATTGATTGCCGCTACCTTTGTCGCCAAGTACAGCGGCATAATAGTCCTTTCTGATTTTCAAGGAGAAAGCCTGTTTCCCCTGCTTGTACTCCGGATGAATATCTTTACCGACCCACAGCGGCCGCTGGCTACCACCGAAGGCATCTACGAAATTGGCGGCCCCGATAAAAACTCCCCGGTTCTAGTTACCTCCAACTTTTCCCTCACCTACTTTATTGTCTCCGGCGAGATAGAAAACAGCCGGATTCCCGGCTACCTCTTGGTCAAGGACACCGAGGGTCTTTCAGTTATGACAGCCTGGGCAGCCGGGAAGTTCGGTGCCGATACCATTGCCCCCTTTGTCAAGAAGTGCAGAATCGCCGATGAGGTTAAACACCGCAAACTGATAATCCCAGGCTATATAGCCATTGAAAGCGGCGGATTGGAAGAGGAACTGCCCGACTGGGAGATTCTAATTGGCCCCAGAGAAGGGGCTCACATCCCGGCTTATCTTAAAACATGGAAGCCATAGGGAGGTAACTAATGATTCTTATCGGGGAAAATATAAATGTAATGTCAAAGACCATCGGCCCGGCACTGAGGGAAAGAGACCCAAAGCCCATTCAGAAGCTGGCTAAGGCTGAGGCTGAGGCCGGCATTGACTATCTTGAACTGAACATCGGGCCTGCCCGTAAAGCCGGCGATGAGCTAATGGCTTGGCTGGTCAATATTGTGCAAGGGGTTACCAATATACCTTTATCCCTGGACACCACCAACCCGCTAGCTACTGAGGCTGGCCTGAAAGCCTGCCAGAAGAGGGCACTAATCAATTCTATCTCGCTGCAACCAGAGAGGCTGGAAAGGTTATTGCCCATGGTCAAGGAATATAATGCCGATATGATAGGTCTCCTCTGGGGGGTAGAGGGCATGCCCCGCGATGCCAACGAAAGATGTATGCTAGCCGTTGACCTTATTTATAAGGCCAATCAACTGGGTATCCCCAATGAAAGCATCTGGATTGACCCTATCGTTACACCGGTCAGTGTGGAAATAAACCAGGTAAAAGCCTGTGTGGAGTTTATGGGCATGCTGGCCGATATTGCTCCCGGATGCAAATCCATTGTTGGCCTGTCCAATGTCTCAAACGGCACCCCAGCACACCTAAGACCCTATCTCAACCGGACTTACCTGGCAATGCTAATGAAGCATGAACTCTATTCAGCCATAGTTGATGCCTTTGATCAAGAGCTAATCAGGCTAGCCAGGGGTGAGATGCCAGAAATAGTTAGCCTGGTACACCGGGTAATGGATGGTGAAAAGCCTGACCTTGCTTCCCTAAGCCAGAAAGAACTGGAATACGTAAAAACAGTCCGCGTTCTTAGTGGTGAAACACTCTACTCGCACTCTTGGCTTGAAATATAATTAACACCGATGAAAAGAAGGTCTTTAGCTCCGCCCAACCAGAGAAACTATCAGCACAGATATGAGCTGGCTCTTAAACTGGCTAGCCAAAAGCTCGCCAGTATCAACGTAGAAGATCAATGCCAAAAAGCTGGAGCTGAATTAAAGCTATCGGCCAGTAAAAAAATAATAACCCTTGAATATCTGAACAGGTCTTACCAAATCACTTTGCCTGAAATGGATGTCTCCCCACTAGGCAGCCAAGAGCCGGTTCAGCCAAAAGAAAAGCTGTTAATGCTCCATTATCTAATCCAAGCCCAGGGCAGCCCCATTAGCGGCACAAAGATAACCTACAAAGAATTACCAGAAGGAGCTAACTATTTCCCCACATTTTACAAGAGAGCAATTAAGCCTCTCCTGGACAACTTTGGCCAGGAATCTCATCGGCTGCTTGATGCTGCTGCGAAACTTGGTGGTCATAAGGCAGATTATGGTGATATAGCCGTTGCTATTAGTGCCTTTAGCCGTGTGCCATTAACTCTAGTCTTATGGCGTGGTGATGATGAGCTTGTCCCCGAGGGTAGCATCCTATTTGATAGCACCATATCTAGCTACCTCTCTGCCGAAGATATAACCGTGCTCTGTGAGACTATCGCCTGGAGATTGGTCAAAATCTCAAGGGGAAGTGAATATCCCTCAGCTTAGGTCGGAAATAAGTAACCAATAAAACACTTCCTGCTACTCCACGGTTACGCTTTTAGCCAGATTCCGCGGGAAGTCTATGGGGCAGCCCCTTTCTTCAGCCGCATAATAAGCCAGTAGCTGCACCACTACGGTATTAATTATTGGTGAAAATATGAAATCAACCTTAGGCACCGTGATGACAAAGTCGGCTATCTTGCCAACAGTGCCATTCTCCTCTTCAAACAGTACGATAACCGGGGCTCCTCTAGTCTTAATCTCTCTTATATTGTTTAGCATAGCCTCATAGGTATTATCTTTAGCCACAATGGCAACTACCGGGGTGTTCCTGCCCAGCAAGGCAAAGGAACCATGCTTTAGCTCTCCGGCGGCATAACCTTCAGCATGGATATAGGAAATCTCCTTAAGCTTCAGTGCCCCCTCCAGAGCTATGGGGTAATTTAGACCCCGGCCAATGAAAAAGATATTTTCATACCCTGACAGGTACTTGCCGTACCTTTTAATGCTGGACTTATTATCCAACACCTGTTGAATCTTGTTGGGCAGCTGCCTAAGTCCCATAAGCATATCAGCCAATCTTTTAACATCGGCTCTGGAATACAACATCACCAGCCAGTACAAAGTGACAAGTTGGGCCATAAAGCTCTTGGTAGAGGCTACGCTTATCTCGGGACCAGCACTGGTATAAATAGTCTGGTCGGCAAGCCGACTAATGGTGCTACCCATCACATTGGTAATGGCTAATACGCGGCAGCCTACTTCCTGCAACCTTCTGGCCGCTCTAAGTACATCAGCGGTCTCACCTGACTGGGTTATAACGATGGCCATAGTCTTGGCTAGAGTCTGGGGGTAGTAATTAAATTCAGAAGCCAGTTCAACCCTGACCGGAATTCTGAGAAGTTCCTCAAAAATATATTTGCCTACCAGACCAGCATGATAGGAGGTGCCACAAGCCAGAACGAGCATGGCCTCAATGCCAGCATCTCTCATCCACTCCAGGTCAACAATTAACTCTGCCTCCTGATAATATCCGACCAGAGTGTCACGCACTACCCGGGGTTGTTCGTGAATCTCCTTAAGCATGAAGTGCTCATAGCCAGCCTTTTGTGCCTCTTCAATACTCCATGGTATCTTATGCTCTTTCCTGTCAACCTCAGTTCCGTTGCTCTTAATCTTTATGCCGGCATTGGTCACAATTCCTATATCGCCCTCTTCTAAATATATCACCCTGTTAGTATAGTCCAGTATCGCCGGCACATCTGAAGCGGCAAAACTCTCCTGGTCGCCGACACCGATAATCAGGGGGCAATCTTTGCGGGCTACCACCAATTTGGTCTCCCCTGACCTAAGAGCCACGATGGCATAGGAACCCTTTATATCACCCAGGGCAATCTCCACAGCCGCCTCCAGACTGCCATTGTAGTACTTCTCAATCAGGTGAGGCAGCACTTCGGTATCCGTTTCGGAGACAAAATTATGCCCCTCAGCAATTAATTTGAGCTTTAACTCTTGGAAATTACTTATTCTGCCATTGTGCACCACGGCAATGTTGCCGCTGCAATCACAGTGTGGGTGGGCATTAGTGGCAGATGGCTCACCACAGGTCGCCCACCGGGTATGACCGATGCCTGCCATCCCACTAAGCCGGGGCACTGTTCTGGCCAGTTCACCCACCCGAAAGGTATCCTTATACAGCTTGACACCACCACCGGACACGGCTATGCCGCAGGAGTCATAACCCCTGTACTCAAGCCGGGCCAAACAATTGAACAGAATAGGTTGCGCCCGCCTATTACCGATATAACCAACAATGCCGCACATGGTCTTACTAAAACACCAAGCTTCTATCTGGTAGCTGACCGCTAATCAGCTTCAGCGCCTGAACCTGGGTATAATTACCAGCAATAACCCCGGGCAGGGCGACCACATTACTGCCCAGGCTGCAGCCCTCGCCCAGCATTGCCCCAACCTTCACCAGGTGGTGTTGCTCAATCTTAACCTCAGCTTCACCACTTGAAGCAGTAAAGTGCCCCGTTATAAGGCAACCCCTATCAATAACCGAGTCCTGTATAATAGACCCAGGCCCAATAGTGACATCATTACCTATAACGCTGTTCTCTATCTCGGTAAAAGGTGAAATAACCACATTGTCGCCCACGCTAGTAGCCGGCAGGATGCACACATTGGGCCCTATCTCACAGCCACGACCAATAACTACCGGGCCCACTATGTAGGAATTTGACTTTATAACTGTATTTTCCGCTACCGAGACTAACCCCTTCGTTGACACGCCAGCCTCAATGGTGCCGCCGATTTTAGCCTGGATTCGGCTAAGAACGGCACCGTTAAGGCTTAATATATCCCACGGGTAGACTATATCAAGCCAGGTGGTATCTGTTTCCAGAGCACTGATTTTCTTCCCCTGAGCAAGCATACTGTTCAGTGCCGCCGGGATATTGGGCTCGCCTTCAATAAAATCAAAAATTTCCCCGGTAAAGGCATAGATACCGGTGTTAACAATATAGATGCCAGGCTCCCGGATTGGGCCTGAAGCTCGCCTCTCCTGGCGCATTGCCTCCTTGACCATACCCTCATCAACGGTCACCACAGCACTCCTCAAGGGGTTCTCCACCTTCTTGACCAATATCGCCTCAGGTTTGGCGGCAACAAATTGAGTAATGGTATCAGCTTCGATCAGCTTATCCCCCGGTAAAACAAGAAATTCCTCGTTAACTGCTGGTTTGGCTTGCAACAGCGCATGAGCCGTGCCCAGTTGCCCAGCCTGGGTTACATAGGTTATTTCAACACCAAACTGCTCTCCGGAAGCCATGTAATCAAATATCTGCTCTTGCCTGTAGCCGACTACAAGTACGATTTCACGAACGCCATTCTGCACCAGGGATTCAACCACATACTGCAATATCGGTTTGCCAGCTATGGAAAGCATTGCCTTTGGTCTATTGACCGTAAACGGTCTCAGCCTTTTCCCCTCCCCAGCCGCCAGAATCACTGCCTGCTTCATAACTCGCTCCCTCTAAAACACCCTTGAATCCGGTGAAATGACTCCGCTGGCTACAGCACCCGGCCCAATGACGGTATTATTGCCAATTATACTACCGACATTGATACTGGCGTTAATCCCGGTCTCAACCCCGTCCCCTATTATAGCCCCAAGTTTGCGTCTTTTGGTATCCACGCCGGCAATAGCTATATCTTTTTTATCCAGCCTCAGATTGGCAACCTTGGTGCCCGAGCCAAAATTGCAGCCTTCACCAACAACGCTGTCACCTATGTAACTGTGGTGCGGGATTTTGGTACCTTTCATTATTATTGAACCCTTTACCTCAACGGCGGCACCAATATGGCAGCCATCGCCAATAGAGGTATATGGGCGTATATAACAGTTGGGGCCAATATCACAGTCCCGGCCGATTATCACCGGGCCCACCATATAGCTACCTGCCTTTACTATGGTAGCCTCACCAATAGTAACCGACCCCTTGATGACCACATTATCTTCTATCTCGCCCAGGTTTTGCGCCTCAGCCCCGGCAAGTAGAGCTTCATTGGCAGCTAGCAAGTCCCAGGGATAGCTGCAGTCAAGCCAATAGCCAATCTCCTGGTAGGCAATATGGTGCCCTTTCTCCAGCATGAGCTGCAGAGAATCGGTTATCTCATACTCTCCCCGTGGTGATTTTGGCGTCTGGGCTATGGCATCAAATATAGCTGGCGTGAAGAAATAGAGACCGGTATTAGCTATATTAGAAGGCGGCTCAGCAATCTTCTCACAGATACGGGTTACCCGGCCACCACTCACCTCAACCACTCCCAGGTCTCTAGCATCCTCAACCTCCTTTACACTTATGGTATTGTCGCTCTTACTGGCTAGGCTGACAATATCTTCCTTACTGGCAACAATATCACCGTTGAGCACCAGGAAGTTGCCATTAACCAAAGCTTTCACCCTTCTAATAGCATCGGCGGTACCCAGTCGCTTCCTCTGGGTTAGGTAGTCTATTTTTAACCCCCACTTTTGCCCATTGCCAAAATAATTGCGCACCTGCTCATCATGATAGCCAACAACAAAGATAAATTCTCCAATGCCAGCCCCGGCAGCCTCAATAAGCAGGTGCTCCAGGATAGGCCTATTGGCTATGGGCAGCATCACCTTGGGCCGGGTATAGGTAAGGGGACGCATCCGACTACCTTCACCGGCAGCCAAAATAACCGCCTTCACTCTAGTTCTCCTTACCTTCAGCTATAGACTCCTTTATTAGCCTGATGACGTTATCATATAAGCGACGCGCCTGTGACTCGGTCTTTGCCTCAGCGGTAACCCTTATCTTGGGCTCAGTACCTGAGGCTCTGATAAGTAGCCAGCCACCATCAAGGTTCAGTTTAATGCCATCAACTTTGCTTACCGATAAAGGCTTCATAGCCGCTACTAACTTCCGTTCTAAGTCAGGCATTAATACCCCATTACTACCCAAACTGCCCCGTAGCAGCGGGTAACTGGGTATGGCACAAGCTAAATGAGATAGCTTCTGCCTGCTGGCAATAGACACCACCTGAGCGGCGGCATAAACGCCATCAGGGCACAGCGAGTTTCTGGGGAAAATCCAGCTCCCTGATGGCTCACCACCAAAATCACCACCCTTTTTAAGCTCTTGGGACACATGGTTATCACCAACGCCGGTCCGAATGACAGTAAAGCCGGCTTCATCTATTGCCATTGAGGCATCTATAGTAGTCACCACCTGCTTGGCGCCCAATTCATGGGCCAGGAGCACTAGCAGCTTATCACCGCAGATGAAGCCAGCCCGGTCATCAACCACCATCATCCGGTCGGCATCCCCGTCGTGAGCAATACCCAAGTCAGCGCCAGACTCATGCGTTGCCTTTATCAGGTCCGCCAGATTGGCCTCAGTGGGCTCAACAGCACGGGGGAAAAAGCCGCTGGGGTAACAGTTCAGGGCTACCACCTCACAGCCCATCCTTCTTAATAACTCAGGTGTAATGAAAGAGGCGGCGCCACAGCCGCAATCTAGCGCCACCTTGAGCTTGAACTTTCCTGGAAAGTCGGCCAGTATATGCTCAATATGCCTGTCAACGGCATCATGATAAATACTACCAGACTGAAACCTATCCCACGAGGCAACGGGTAGGGAGTCACTTAAAATCATTTCTTCTATCTGCTTCTGCTGGTGAGAATCAAAAGCAGAGCCATCTGGATTTAGCAGCTTGAGACCATTATACTCAGGGGGGTTGTGTGAAGCAGTGATCATTACTCCAGCATCAAACTCCCTAGCAGCCAAAGCCAGCGTTGGTGTTGGCAAAACCCCGGTATCAAAGCTCCTGGCACCAGCCGCCAGAAGCCCAGAAGTGACTGCTTGCTTTATGGCACCTGAGGAAGTTCTGGTATCACAGCCAACGACTACATTATCATTTAGCTGGCCTACTGCCAGGCCAACCTTTAGTGCCAGCTGGATTAGCCAACTGTCCACAATAGCCCTTATCCCCGAGGTGCCAAATAACCCCATATCAATGCAATTCTAACCATCTATAGTGCCATAAGTCAACGATTCCAATAGTATTTTAGTAATCCCTTGACACAAAAAGGGGTAACGCCCTAGGATAGGAATAGCAATTTAAGATTGGAAGGAGATAAGCGTAATGGCGCAAGATGTCACTGACCAGAACTTTGAAGAAGAGGTACTAAAATCTACCCAGCCAGTGCTGGTGGATTTATGGGCACCTTGGTGCAGCCCCTGCCGCATGGTGGAGCCCGTCATTAATAGTCTGGCGGAGAAGTATAGGGGCAGGTTCAAGTTCTGCCGGCTGAACGTTGACGAGAACCCGAAAACAGCCGCCAAGTATAGAATTATGTCGATACCGACGCTAATGTTCTTTAAGGATGGAAAAGCGGTGGACACAGTTATTGGTGCCGTACCAGAGGCTGCCCTCAAGCCAAAAATGGACGAACTTCTTTAGCTCATATGTGAAAACATCCTTCAGCCGGCATCAGCCTGTCCCTGTTTACTACTGCCGGCGGTAGGCAGCACCACCGGCAGACCGCTCAGCGGATGGCTATAGATGTGGCTGCCAGAACCATATACCTGCCTGATATTATCGGCATTGATGACTTCACCGGGTTTGCCTTCAGAGTGAACCCGGCCATTATCTATCAGTACCAATCGGTCACAGTATTGTGCCGCAAGATTCAGGTCATGCAGGGCAACGACAACTGTTAGCTTATCTCTGCGGCACAGGCCCTTGATTAAATCCAGGATTTCAACCTGACGACCGATATCCAGATTGGCCGTCGGTTCATCCAAGAGAATGGCTTGTGTCTGCTGGGCCAGGACGCGGGCAATGACCACACTCTGTATTTCGCCACCTGAAAGCTCGCTTATCCTTCGTTGAGCAAGGTGCTGCATTGATGTTTTTCCCATGGCTTGCCAAGCGATGTCTATATCCTTCGGACCCTCATACTGAAGAAGGCCAAGATGGGGATTCCTGCCCATGAGCACTATCTCAAAAGTAGTAAAGGTGCTCGGCAGCAGTGGCATCTGGGGAACAACACC
>JAUWZL010000028.1 GCA_030615305.1 Dehalococcoidia bacterium | reverse complement strand
GCGATTATCCCTCTTACCTATCTGGGAGACGCCCTGCGGCAGGTCATGGTAGATGCCACACCATTGCACCCTCTAATCATGGATGTAGCTGTTCTTGGTGGCTGGCTAATCGTTTGCATGCTGCTGACCATCAGATTATTCTGCTGGGAGTAAATAACTCCGGAAACCAGTCCTATCTCAGAATATCAGCTAAGAACATGGCTTACAGCCATACCATGTTATCTTTCCCCATTTACCGATAAAGAGCGAGTTGGCAGGAGGTATAGTATAGCCATAACCACCAGCAAGAAATTGCGTATAGCCAGCATTATTACAAGGTATGGAACAAAGGCTTCGAAATCCAGGTAATAATGAGGGTAGATATACTGGGTTAGCCCGCCGATTACCAGGAAGAGTACCAGCGGGACATAACGCCACCTTGCCCTAACCAGGGGTATCAAAGGACAAAGCCATATAAGGAACTGCGGTGAGAAGAGTTTACTGGTAAGTAACATTATAAATACTGCCAGCAGGGAATAGCGGAGTATTAATTCTACCGCCCCGGTATTAAGCATTGCTGCTTTTGCTACGGGGTCCGACTTTCTCAATAGCTGATGGGTGTATAGGGCATAAAGGAACATAAGAAGGCTGGCGGTAATATAGGATGACACCTGGGATAAAGTGTCAGCCATCGGGGAGCTGAGGTTCCAAGAGCCATAGGTCAACTCCCCTGTCACATGGGTCAGCCCCATGATTTGTCCTACTAGAAGCACCGAACCATAGCTGCTCTCAGAGTGAAGCCCCCGCTCTAGGTGATAGCTTATAAACTGCCAGAAACCATCTGCGTTGATAATTATCCAGGGAAGGTTGATAGCCAGCAGGACAGCCCCAAAGATAGCAATACCCTGCGCAAGCTGTCGGTATTGGCGGTGGTGTAAAAGGTATAGGGCAAAGAGTGGCGCTATAATAACCGGATATATCTTAGCCGTTGCCCCCAGCGCTAGAACCGCCCAGGCGGTCTTATGTCTACCGCTGACAAAGGCATACAAGGCTACCAGCACCAGTGTAGCCGGTAATAAATCGTAGCGCCCTGTTACTATAGGACCTATAGCCAGTAGGCATAGAGTATAGATGCTCAGGAAACGCCATACCCGCATCTTAAATCGGGCGGCAAATTTCGCCAGAATGAACAGCACCACTAGGTCCAGAAGTAACATCTCTAAGGCAAATAAAAAGCCATAGGCAGGCTGGGTGGTAGAAAATAAAGCCGGCAGCAGGAAACTGAGGAGAGCCAGGGGTGGATATTCACAGACGAAATCGCTGTAAGGTAACTGGCCATCGAGTATCTTAACGGCAAATTGTCGTGGTACCCCGGCGTTGCCGACAGACTGGTCCAGAATGGCGAAATAAGCCAGGAAAAGTATGGCATGGAGAAGGGCAAAAAAAAGTAAAGGCCGTTCTCGTACCTTCTGAATAACCCAAGCGACTCCCTTAAAATACATAAGAGTAACCTAACAGTGAATCTGGCTGGCCTAAAGAGGGCTATCCCGTGTTATAAGATAAACATGGCATCACCAAAGCTATAAAAACGATAGCCAGTGGCTATTGCCTCAGCATAGGCTCGCTTAATAAGCTTACCACCGGCAAAGGCAGTAACTAACATCAACGGGGTTGACCTTGGTAGGTGAAAATTAGTGATAAGGGCATCTACCATACGGAACTGGTACCCGGGTAAAATAAATAAATCTACCCAGCCCTCAAATGGCTCTATTTTTTTACCCAGTTGAGCCACATATTCTATAAGTCTCACCGTTGTTGTGCCAATACAGATAATCCGGCGCCCTTCTTCTTTGGCTCGATACAATTTAGTGGCCGCCTCTTCATTAATCAAGCCATATTCCTGGTAAATAGGGTGCTTACTCGGCTCTTCTTCCTTAACCGGCCGGAAAGTGTCAAGCCCGATATGAAGAGTAACAAAGAGACAATCAACCCCTTTACGCTGTATTGCGGAAAGTAGCTCTGGGGTAAAGTGTAAGCCAGCGGTCGGGGCGGCAACACTGCCCGCCTCATCAGCATACACCGTCTGGTACCGTTCAGGGTCAGCTAAAGGGGCATGAATATAGGGTGGCAATGGTACCTTGCCCAACCCGGGAAGCTGGCGTTCATCAGAGAAGTTCAACAGCTTGACGCCACCGGACCTCAGCTCGGTTATTTCAGCCAGGACCTTAAAATCGTGCTGGTTGTCAACCTGTTTAGTGATTTCAATCCTGGTGCCAATGCCAACCCGCCTCCCCGGTTTTAGTAGTGCCTCCCAGCTTTCACCACAGCGGCGCAAAAGCAGTATTTCTACCCTGCCGCCAGTATCAGCCTTCCTTCCACTAAGGCGCGCTGGGATAACACGACTATTATTGAATACCAGGATATCGCCGGCATGCAGATAGCTAACTATATCGGTAAAAATACCATGCTCTATTGAGCTTTTACCTCGATTTAGGACCATAAGCCGAGATTGGTCTCTTGGTTCAAGCGGGGACTGAGCGATAAACTCTTGAGGCAGATGATAGTCAAAATCTCCGGTCTTCATAAGCTCCACTTTTCAGAAAATAACCCTCAAAAGGTATAGCCAGCTAAAGTATACAGGCTGCTATTCTCTAAGGCAATGTGATTTGTGCTGCCCCAAACTTTGAAGCCAAGTCCCTAGCTATGGTATATTTAGATGTAATTTATGCCTATAGTTTAGGAAATAATGGAGCAAAATACAGACTGGGAGCCCAAAGTAGTTGGTTTCCTGTGTAAATGGTGTAGTTATGCCGGTGCCGACCTTGCTGGAATAAGCCGCAAGAAGTATCCGGCCAATATTAGGATAATTAAGGTTCCATGCTCGGGAAGAGTTGACCCCCTGTTTATCCTCAGAGCCTTGCGCCTTGGCTTTGATGGTGTGCTGGTTTCTGGCTGCCATCCCGGTGATTGCCACTACCAGACAGGAAACTACCAGGCCCGCAGGAGATTCGCCATTACCAAAAAGCTTTTGGAACACATGGGTGTTGACCCACAACGGGTACAGGCCAGCTGGGTTTCAGCCTCAGAAGGGGGGAAATTCGTTGAGGTCGTTACCAAAATGATAAAAGAGATAAAGGAAATCGGCCCCAATAAGTTGTTCGTCAATGGAAGATAGACAAAAAATATTAACAGATGAGGCTAAATCTCTACTTGAGCAAGGCAAGGTTTCTTGGGTTATTGGCTATGAGCCAGGAAGCCTGAAATTTACTGTCACCCCGCTCATAACCAGAGACATAGACGAGCTTGACCGTCTGGTTATTAATCCCTTTATAGTCAATAACCTCAGCAATTTCCTTATTGAGCTAGAGGGCCGGGTGGCTATTGTGGCCAAGGGCTGTGACAGCCGCTCCATCGTCAGCTTGATACAGGATAACAAGCTAGTCAGGGATAATGTTGTAATACTGGGCGTCCCCTGTACTGGAGTTGTTGACCTGGCCAAGTTAGGGAGGCTGGTGGGCAGGGAGAGAGATGGGATAGATGATATTGCCTTAAGAGATGATAAAGTGATGGTAACCATAGCCGGAAAGAAAGAGGAGTTTCCAACCAGTGTAGTCCTTTTTGATAACTGCCTTAGCTGCGAGCTGCCCACGCCCCAGGAGTATGACATCCTTCTTGGTGAGCCGGTTAAGCCATCACCATCGGCTGCTCCAGACGAGCTAAAAGAGATGCCTGCTGAGGCCAGGTGGCAGTTCTGGGAAAAGGAGTTCAGCCGCTGTATCCGCTGCTACGCCTGCCGAAACATCTGCCCGGCCTGTTTTTGCCGGCGCTGTTTCGTTGAGGAAACCGAACCGCAATGGCTACTGCCAATACCCCACTGGCAGGACAACCTTTTATTTCAGGTAGCCAGGAACATTCATGTTGCCGGCAGGTGCACCGATTGCGGTGAATGCAAGCGTGCCTGCCCGGTGAATATCCCCCTAAGAAGCCTGACTAGGGAAATGTATGATATTGTGGCTGACCTGTTCCAGTACAAGGCTGGGATGGACAAAGAAGCGGCACCATTCCTGACAGCCTATGAGGTCGAAGAGGCTGAGGATTTAATCAGGTAATAGCAAATGAGCGTCATTAAGAAGATAAGCAAAAAGGAACTATCCAGGCTCCTTGATGAGTGGAGCCAGGATTTTACCGTATTTGTCCCATCACAAGAAACTGGCACAGCTCAAATGGTTATCTGGCTTGGTCAGGATGCCGACTTTGCCAACTGGTATCGGAACACCGTTATCCCACCTAAAGATAGCATACTGCCCATCATGGAGGAGATGTTTTCCTTTAATAAAGATAGAGATGGCTATAGCCTGGAATTGCCACCACCAGGCATCAAAAAACAGCTTATCTTCGGCATCCGCCCCTGCGATGCCAAAGCCCTAACCATATTGGATATGACCTTTAATGATGCCTACCGGGATATATACTACTCGAGCCGGAGGCAAAATACTGTACTGGTTGGTCTCGGCTGCACCAATCCCTATGATAGCTGCTTCTGCGTCTCTCTAGGCAGCAGTCCATCCGATACTACCGGTGTTGACCTTATGCTTACCGATATTGGCGACGAGTTTTTAGTTGAAGCTGTTACCGAAACCGGCAAAGAGCTGCTTAATAAAACCGGCAACCTGAGCAAGACAGCCGAAGATGACCAGACCAGAGCCAAACAGAGCAAAGAGGCGGCATACCAGAAAGTAACCAGAAACATAGATACCAATGATATTGAAAAAAGGCTTTTGGCATCTTTTGATGACCAGAAATACTGGCAGAAGGTAGCCGCCAAGTGCCTAAGCTGCGGCATCTGCACCCTGCTCTGCCCTACCTGTTACTGCTTCGACATCAATGATGAGATGTCAGATAAAAGAGGTGCCCGGTTCAGGAGCCTGGATAGCTGCTCTTTTTCCATGTACACCAAGATGCCTATGGAAAACCCAAGAGAAGAGAAGTGGCAAAGGGTCAGAAATAGGGTTTGCCACAAATACGAATTCTATCCTTTACTCTTTGATACTATAGCCTGCACCGGCTGTGGGCGCTGTATCCGCCTATGCCCAGTAAATTGGGATATTACCCAGACACTTAATAGCTTGCCCAGCTAATGAGGTGAAAGATGGCCATTACCGATATTAGCCATAGAAAAAAATTCTTAGCCCAGGGCAACGTCTATCTGCCCCACATAGTGGTCATAGAGAAGATAATTGAGGAGACTCCTGATACTCAAACCTTTCACTTCAATTTCAAGGATAAAAAGCTAGGTGAGGAATTCACCTTTGATTCAGGCCAATTCGGCGAGTATTCTGTCTTTGGCATAGGGGAAGCCCCCTTCTGTATTTCATCCAGTCCTACACAGCGTGACCATCTGGAATTTGCGGTAAAACGAGTGGGTAGAGTAACCAATGCCCTGCACCGCCTCGGAATTGGTGCCGAGATAGGTTTCAGGGGGCCCTACGGCAACAGCTTTCCCCTTGATTACCTCAAGGGCAAGAACCTGGTCTTTGTCGCCGGCGGCATCGGTCTGGCACCACTCAGGTCGCTTATCTGGAATGTCAGTGACAACAGGGATAGATATCAGAAAATAGATATTATTTACGGTGCTCGCAGCCCATCTGACCTGTGCTTTAGCTATGACCTGGAGTCATGGAGCCAGGATAAGATAATAAATACAGTCACCACTGTTGATGAGGGCGATAAAGACTGGGCCGGGAGAGAAGGCTTTGTTCCACAGGTGCTAGAGCAGGTAGCCCCATCAGCTAAAAATGCGGTAGCCATAGTCTGCGGCCCGCCAATTATGATAAGGTTCACCTTCCCGGTGCTGGATAAAATTGGTTTTACCCCAGAGCAGATACTGACCACGCTGGAAAAGAGGATGAAGTGCGGCATCGGCAAGTGCGGACGGTGCAATATTGGCGATATCTATGTCTGCCGCGACGGACCGGTATTCAGCTATGCCCAGATCAAGAATTTCATCTCAAGCGAGTATTAGATAGGCTGCCATCCATCCCGGCTCTTATAATCAGGGCTTCTCTGGGGGCGGCTTTATACCAAGCCTTTTGGAGGTGTGGTCTCTACCTAAATAGAAGTTAAGCCAGGAAGAGGTCTCCCACAACTCCCAGTTACACGGCGGAGAGATATAAGCACCTATACTTTCCTCTTCTTTATAAGCCTTAAGCCTTTCATAAGCTCTTACCCAGACGCATTTTCTTTCATCGGGATATACCTCACACCATCCCTCAAAACTGCCCCCGCAGGGGCCGAGCCTCTGATTCTTAGGACACTGAGAGGATGTGCATAGATAGGCGGCATCAAACAGGGCGCAGTCGCCGCAGTTTTGGCAGTTGAAGAGGGCTACCTTTGTTAGGTGTTCAAAGTAGCTAAAGGCCTTTCTCATCCAATTGGACGAGTCTACGCGCCTTGCCAGACGCTGGTACAGCTTAAAGAAGGGATGCCTCTGTTCAAAAAACGATTCATGTAAAATTCGGGAAAACCTGTATATCAGGGGCTTGGGAGGCTTTATAGGCCTTAACACCGGCTTATCAAGATTTAAGCCTATCTCGGGGTCTTTTTCAAAGAAGTAGAAGCCATCTTTTTGTGGGTAATTAAACTCGGCAACAAGCTTTTCCCAGTTGGGCAATAACTGCTCACCTTTTTCAATGATATCTTCCACCATCTCAAGGCTTAGACCATAGCCTCCGATATGGGCTCCGGAATAGCCCATACCCTTAGCCAGGGCATACATCTTGGCTGCCCTCAAAAGCCTGGCAGCTCTTCCCTTGTCCTCAGCCTGCCTCTCCTCCGCCACTTGGGCTAAAAGTTTATCGGTGACGACACAGCCCGGTATCTGTTTGTCTTTCATCAATTTCGCCGCCGGGTAGGTGAGGACATAAATGTTTGCTAGCACTGGTATGTTATAGCCATTGACCCCTAACCACTGCAAGAGCTCATGAAGCTTTCTGGCATCATAGCCAACCTGGCTGATTACAAACCTGGCACCACCTTTTATCTTTTTGCCCAATTTATAGTACTGCCCCATAATCTCGGCTTCCAGCTTCTTAAAAGGCGATACGGCAACGCCGGCAAAGAAATCGGTAGCTGCCAGTACTGTCGTTCGCCCCAGCGCCTCATATTCCAAGCCCTTGTTCATTGCTCCCACTAGCTGCATAACATGCGTCGGGTCTAAATCAAATACGGGTTTAGCCTTACCACTAAACCCACCCTCCGCCGGATAATCCCCCGATAGCACTAAGATATTTCGTACCCTGGCAGCTGCCAGTCCGTAGAGCATGCTCTCAATTTCATTCCTGTTCTTATCCCTTAAGGCAAGGTGAACCAGCGGCTCTATGCCCATTTTCTTAATTTCAGCACACAGCATTTCAGTGGAGATGGCCGGATTGCCACTGGGATTATCAGTTACGCTTATGCCGTGGATATTGCCATCCTTGGCCGCCCTCTGGGCGTTGCTAATTATTGCCTCCTGCTGCTTTTCAAAGGCACCTTTGCCGGCAACCTGCTCCCAGGTAACACAAAAGGTATCAGTATTAAGGATAGCATCCCTAAGCACATTTTTTTCCATTGTCAACTTTACCTCTACTGCCATTTTATTTCTCTATAATTTCTTGCCTACAAGGGTAACAGATAGTTAGCCACCTAACAAGTTAAGTAAAAACTGCTATACCAGCATTCCCTCAAGCTGGGCCATGAGCTGTTCATTAGTATAATGGCTGAGGCTTATGGCATCAGCAAAGCAGCCGGCTACACAGGTACCACACCCCTTACATAGAGCTTCATTGACCTGGCAAACCCCTTTCCCTTCATCAAAAGAGACGGCAAGATAGGGACATACCTGGCAGCAAACCTGACAGCCAGAGCAGATTCCTTCATCAATGATGGCTGTTGCCGCTTCAACCTCAACCGTCCCCCGGCTGATCATGGATAGAACTTCAGCTGCCGCCCCCGCTGCCTGGGCTACGGTATCGGGAATATCCTTTGGTCCTTGACAGCAGCCAGTAACAAATATGCCATCAGTTGCCGTAGCTACTGGGTCTAGTTTGGGGTGTCTCTCCAGGAAAAAGCCGTCGGCACTGCGGCTTATATTAACAAGCCTAGCCACAGCCTCAGCATCAGACTGTGGTTCTAGGGCACAGCTCAATATCACCATATCCAGTGGCAGGCGGCGTTGCTGACCTGCCAAGGTGTCCTCAAACTGGACAACGAGCTTGTCTTCCTCCTCGGGCTCTTCGGCTACATCAGTTATCTCAGCAGGAAGACCCCGTATAAAATTTACCCCTTCATCAAGGACCCGATTGTAAAATTCCTCATAGCCCTTGCCAAAGCTTCTAATATCGGTATAAAACTCATAGACTTCAGTCTCAGGAAGATGTTCCCTTATTAAGTGAGCAAACTTAATGGAATACATGCAGCAAACACGAGAGCAATACTCGTGATACTTCCTGTCACGGCTACCAACGCAGTGGATAATGCCAATACTCTTCGGATGTGA
>JAUWZL010000098.1 GCA_030615305.1 Dehalococcoidia bacterium | reverse complement strand
GTGGATGCAACAACGATTACTGGCTTGTGGCATGCGCCCGATAAACAATATTGTCGACATTACCAACTATGTCATGCTGGAATATGGACAGCCCCTCCATGCTTTTGACTATCAGCGAATTAGAGGTAAGAGAATCATTGTGCGCTGTGCTAGCGATGGTGAAGCCATAGTTACCCTAGATGGGGTAGAGCGGGTTCTGTCTAGAGATATGCTGGTTATTGCCGATGAGGAGGGGGCAGTGGCTATCGCTGGTGTTATGGGTGGGGCTAATAGTGAGGTGACCCTGCAGACTACCTCACTACTTCTGGAGGCAGCTAATTTTAACCCAGCCAGCATTCATCATACCGGTGGCACGCTGTGTTTGCCTAGCGAAGCCAGTATGAGATTTGAGAGAGGTATTCGCCCCGAGCTGACCCTGCCCGCCCTCAGGCGGGCGACCCAGTTGATTATGCAGCTAACTGGTGGCGAAGCGGCTAAGGGAGTGGCTGATGTTTATCCCGTTAAGGTCGACCGGGAGCCTATCTTGCTATCAACGGGCAAGGTAAACAGCCTCTTAGGTGTCGACTTTAGTCTTGACCAGATAGTAGGCGCCTTAGCTTCCTTGGGCTTTGACTGTAAGCCAGCCGGTTCAGCTTCAGAGGTTTGGGTTACGGCTCCTTATTGGCGGAGTGACATCCATCTGGCAGTTGACCTTGCCGAGGAAGTAGCCCGTATCATTGGCTACGATAAGATTCCAGCTACCATGCTCAGTCGACCACTACCCAAACAGAATCCTGAGCCCATCATTAACCTTAAGCAGAAGGTGGCGCATAGCCTTACCGGTTATGGTTTCCAGGAGGTGATTACATATTCGCTGACTAGCTTGGAAATGCTAAACAGGTTGTTACCCGAACCTTATCCCGTTGAACCTATGACCATTCGGGTGGCTAATCCTATGACTGCTGAACAGGAGTTCCTTCGCCCTAACCTGCGAGCTAACCTCTTGGCTGCCCTTTCGGCAAACCGGAGGCACGAAGAGGGTGGTATCAGGCTTTTTGAGCTGGGCAAGGTATATCTGCCACGCCCCAAGGACTTACCCGATGAGCCTGAGATGTTGTGTGGCATACTAAGTGGCGCAAGGCTTGAAAACTCGTGGCGAGTTGAGGATGATTTGCTTGATTTCTTCGATGCCAAGGGAGTGGTGGAAGGCTTACTCAGCCAGTTGGGTGTGGAAGTCAGTTTTGAGGAGTGCTCAGACGAAAGCTTACACCCAAATAGGCGGGCAGCTATAGTCATAGCTGGTAATAGACTGGGTGTCGTCGGTGAATTACACCCTAAAGTATCGCAGGCTTTTGAAATTTCCGGGGCTGTCTATCTTTTTGAAATTAACCTGACAGCGCTCTTGCCGTTTGCAGTAGGCTATAAAAAATTCCAGCCAATACCGCGGTTTCCTGGCGTAGTCAGGGATATGGCTCTAGTAGTTAATGCCGAAATAACCCACCAGAAAGTGCAGGCTATTATTACTAGCTTCCCCTTGGTGAATCGGGCTACTATCTTTGATGTCTATGCTGGTGAGCAAGTCCCACCAGGCAAGAAATCGCTTGCCTACCGGGTTACCTTTCAATCACCGACCCATACCCTGACTGATGAAGAAGTTAACCGGGTTCAGCAGCAAATCTTAGATAAGCTATCCCAAGAGCTTGGCGCTACCCTGCGTAGCTAATATTAGCCTGGGCTCTGCTCTCAAAAGTTAAGTGAAGTTACCCTTTCACTGGCAAAATGGGTATAATAGTAGTAAGAGCAGATATCTTTAGGGAAGGTAGAAATGAGTGAGAAAAAAATAAAGCAAGTGGTAAGAGAGGGTTATGCCAAGATTGCTAAGCAGGACAGTTCCTGTTGCGCTCCGGTGAGCTCATGCTGTGGCAGTACTGATTTGGCCCAGGAGATTAGTAAGAGTATAGGCTACACTGAGGGAGAACTTAAAGCGGTTCCTGAAGGGGCAAATCTAGGCTTGGGCTGTGGGAATCCGGTCGCCATTGCCTCGTTAACGGAAGGCGAGACCGTTCTTGACCTTGGTTCGGGTGCCGGACTGGATTGTTTTCTGGCTGCTGACAAAGTTGGTGAGAGTGGCAGAGTTATCGGTGTGGATATGACACCGGAGATGATTGAAAAGGCGAGAGAAAACGCCAGGAAAGGTAACTACGCAAATGTGGAATTTAGGCTTGGAGAGATTGAAAATCTACCAGTAGCTAACAATGCGGTTAATATAGTCATCTCAAACTGTGTTATCAACCTTGCACCTGACAAAAGAAGAGTCTTCACCGAAACGTTCAGGGTGCTAAAACCAGGTGGTAGGCTGATGATCTCAGATATAGTTTTACTGAAGGACCTTCCCGATTTGATAAAGAGCTCTGTTGAGGCGTATGTTGGCTGTCTTTCTGGGGCAATGATGAGA
>JAUWZL010000011.1 GCA_030615305.1 Dehalococcoidia bacterium | reverse complement strand
CGCAATCTCGATTAGGGCACTTGACTCCGTAATCCCTTTTATACAGTGGATGCTCTCTCTTCTGGATAAAAGAATCGTCTTCTCTTAGCACAGAAACTTCTTTAGCTCCCAGTAGGAGGGCTACTAGTGCCATCCGAACTGGTACCCCATGTGCCGCTTGTTTGAAGTACATACTTCTCGGGTCAGCATCTAATTCTCGGGCTAACTCATCAACCCTAGGAAGTGGGTGCATAACCAGTGTTTTCTCAAACTCCTTTTCCTTCAGGAGTTTCTTATCTACTACCGGGTAGTCTTCTTTCAGTCCTTCTCCTTTGGCTTTAGCTGAAAGCCTTTCCATCTGAAGTCGGGTAACATAAAGGGCTTCAACCCCTTTCTTTAGCTCAATTTGAATGCTAACATCAGGTATATTGGCAAGTTGATGCGGGCTACCTGGCGTTATGTATATAGCATCCAGAGGGAAGGGTCTTTCCTTCAGTACACCATTCAGATTCTCGTACCTTTCTAACCTGCCGGTGTACTCTGTCTCTAGTTTCCTTTTAACATACTCCGGCAGTTCAAGCCCTGGTCCAGAACGGAAATGGATGATTGCACCAAACCTGGCCAAGGCATAGGTTAGTGAGTGTATCGTTCGTCCATGCTTCAAGTCTCCCCAAAGGGCGATCCTGAGACCCTTGAGAGTTTGTCTCTCTTTCTTTAAGGTATACAGGTCGCACAAGGTCTGCGTAGGGTGTTCATGGCCTCCATCACCAGCATTTATCACCGGGACGCCCGCGTAGTCGGCAATTACCTTAGCTGCTCCTTCCCAGGGGTGGCGGATGACAATTATATCAGCATAACTGCCGACCACTTTCGCCATATCAGCAATGCTTTCGCCTTTAGCTAGCGAGGTTGCCTTTATATCAACTACACTTATGACACTACCACCGAGTCGGTGCATGGCTACCTCAAATGAGAGGCGTGTTCTGGTGCTTGGCTCAAAAAACAGGCTGGCCATAATCTTGCCACGGCATAGGCCAAGTTGCTCATTCATTGAGTCTGACATCTCATCAGCTAGGGAAAACAGCGCCTCTATTTCCCCATTGGATAAATCATCTATGGTTACCAGACTCCTATTTTCTAGAGCCATACTAACTCCCTTTGAAGAAGTTTGTCCTTCCTAGTTCATTTCTGGTTAGCTTATCAGTATCTTGGCTTACAATTGCTACTTCATCTATGCCATCAGTTTCCACCAGTTGCACCTGTATCTCCTCATGCCTGGAGCTGGGCATATTCTTGCCTACATAGTCTGCCCGTATTGGCATCTCACGGTGGCCGCGGTCAACAAGCACCGCCAGCTGGATTGAGTGCGGCCGTCCCAGGTCAATAAGGGCATCCATAGCGGCACGAGTGCTTCGCCCGGTGTAGAGGACATCATCAACCAGCACGATAGCCTTGCCATCAATGCTAACCGGGATGTCAGTGCTTTTGACTATAGGTTGCAGGTCAAGTGAGGCAAGGTCATCTCTATAGAGGCTGAAATCTAGGGCGCCAACCGGTATTTTTACCCCTTCAAAACTTCCCATGTTGGCCGCTAGGCGTCTGGCCAGGGGCACACCACGAGTGCGCATGCCAACCAGAACCAAGCTCTCGGTTGACCTATTGCGCTCAATAATCTCATGGCCAATACGGGCCAAGGTTCGCCGGATATCGGCTCCGTTCATTATGATTTTTTTAGCCATAAAAAATTACCTCTTGCCTGGGCCAGCAAGAGGTATCCCTGCGCAACTGCTATTACCCTTGCCAGCCTCCCGGGACTAGCTTAAAGGTCCGATTTATCTTGTTTAGATTATACCACCCTTAAAAAAGATATTGCAACATTTTGTATGAAAAATCTAAGGAAATTTGATAGAGGGCAAATCGATAAAAATTAATAGGTTAATACTTACCAGTTATCTTTTAATGGCCCCGATAAATCCTGTGGCGCCATGCTTTGCTTTACCGGGAAAGATTTTCTGGTAGCCTTACACAGCTTTACCAGAACAAGCATAAATGGAACCTCGGTCAGAACGCCGACTACTGCAGCCAGGGCCGCCCCTGAGGTTACACCGAAGAGGGTAGTGGCAACGGCTATAGCCACCTCAAAGTGGTTGCTGCCGGCAATAATTGCTGCCGGAGAGGCATCTTCGTAGCTTAATTTCATTACTCTGCCAGCAATATAGGTGATGCCAAATACAACCAGTATATTAACTAATATTCCTAGGGATATCATACCGATTATGGCGGGCAACTCAATAATCAGATAACCCTGGAAAGTGAAGAGCACGATAAGGGTCACCAGCAGGGCAATGACTGACAGCTTGCTAAGGGGTGGAACCAGCTTGGTCTTAAACCACTCCATACCCTTTCGCTTTATTACCTGCCTTCTGGTTATATAGCCAGCCAGCAGGGGGATGCAGATATATATGGCTACCGAAAGAGCAATCGTTTCCCATGGCACCTGGATGCCTGAAATACCCAGAAGAAGCATAGCCAGGGGGGCATATAGTATTACCATGGCTAGTGAGTTTATAGCTGTCATAACTAGGGTATGCCCCATATTACCTCGTGCCAGGTAGCTCCACATTAAAACCATAGCAGTGCATGGTGCCACTCCAAGGAGTATCAGTCCTGCTCGATATTCCTGTACTTGCTCTGGAGTCAGAAATTGAGTAAAAATTACCCCTAAGAAAAGCCAAGCGAACAAGGCCATAGTGAAGGGTTTTATTATCCAGTTAGCAAATAAGGTAAGAACTATTGGCTTAGGGTTACGAACTGCTTTCTTAATCTCCTCGAAGCTAATCTGCACCATTATAGGGTAGATCATGGCAAACAGGCAGATGGCGATTGGAATGGAAATATGGGCCACTTCTAGCTTGGCTAAGGTATCAGAAATCTGTGGGAAAGCTCTTCCCAGTGCTGTCCCAATTATGATGCATAAAGCAACCCACAAGGTTAGATATTTCTCCCATATGCCCAGCCTTCTTTCTTCCACGTTATTGTTTTTCTCCTTTTGCACACCCGGGACCTATCCTTTTGGCATGCTTTAGTCGTTTCTTATCTTTTTCTAGTACCTCACTGCTGATAGAGAAATCCCTTAGCAGCTTGGCCAGAGAAGCAGCATAGCGGTTGGCTGTCTCCCAGTCCACAGAATAGACTATCCATGCTCCATACCGCCGTGCCTTAAGAAAACCGGCACCCTGGAGAATTCCAAGATTGCGTGAAGCCCGGGACTGAGAGATTTCCAGAGCCTGCATAATCTCGCAGACACAACATTCTCTCTCCAGTAGAAGCTTCAGGATCCTAAGCCTCGTCTCATCAGAGAGAGCCTTCATCGCCTTAATCAAGTCCTGCATTGCTTCCCCCTTGAGTTAAACGATAAGTAATATGCGCATATTCGCATATATTCTACAATTTTTCCTTCTGTATGTCAACAAGACCTATCCTCCCCCCAACAGACTTTCAGCCTTTTGGTGCTAATGCTATAATGAACTTATAAATGGACATTCTGGCCCAGCTTAACCCGGCACAAAGGGAAGCCGTAGAGGCTATCACTGGCCCGGTGCTGATTCTGGCTGGTCCCGGCAGCGGCAAGACCCGGGTAATTACTCAACGCGTTGCCTACCTCATCAAGGTTTGTGGTATAAGCCCACGGCACATTATGGCAGTTACCTTCACCAACAAAGCCGCCCGGGAGATGGAGGCAAGGCTTAACCGGCTGGTCAGCGGCCAAGTAAAGGCTTTAACCCTGGGCACCTTTCATGCCATCTGCGCCCGTATCCTGCGCCGGGAGGGCAGGGCTATAGGCGTTGACCCCGGTTTTGTCATATATGACCAGGAAGACCAGCTAGGTCTCATCAAGCGGGCTATCCAGGGGGTCGGTCTTGACCCCAAACAGTATGCCCCACCAGCTATCCTCTCAGCCATTGGCGCCGCCAAGAGCCGAATGCTGACGCCACAGGACTATATCCAGCGCGGCTCAAGCTATTTTGATGAGATTGTTGGGCGGGTTTATGAAAACTATGAGCAACTGCTTAAGCAGAGTAATGCCCTGGACTTTGATGACCTGCTCTTAAAGGCAGTACAGCTATTCAGCAGCCAGCCTGAAGTTTTGGCTAGATACCAGCAAAGATACCTTCATATCTTGGTAGATGAGTTTCAGGATACAAATTTAGTTCAGTACCAGCTGGTAAGGCAATTGTCAGGTAAGTACCGCAATATATGCGTCGTTGGCGACCCAGACCAGTCAATCTACTCATGGCGGTCGGCAGATTTGCGCAACATCCTCAACTTTGAGAAGGACTACCCCGAAGCCAAAGTGGTGCTTCTGGAGCAGAGCTACCGCTCAACGAAAAGGGTTCTAGAGGCAGCCTCTTACATAATCTCGGCCAACAAACAGAGAAAACCCAAGGAGCTATGGACTGATAATAAGCCTGGAGAACCTATTACGGTTGTAGAGACATACACCGAGCAAGAGGAAGCCCAGTTTGTCATCAGTGAGGTCGAGCGTCTGGTAGAGCAGGGCAAGGCTCACTTAGGGGACTGTGCCGTTATGTACCGCACCAATGCTCAGTCAAGAGCCCTTGAGGAAGCTTTTATTCGCTACGGGACGCCCTATAAACTGGTGGCCGGCACCCGCTTTTATGAGCGCCGGGAGGTGAAAGATATCATTGCCTACCTCAGGCTTATCCAAAACCCCCGTGATAGCGTCAGCCTTCACAGGATAATCAACATACCCCAGAGGGGCATCGGCCAGCGTACCCTGAGTCAGCTAGCCAACTGGTCAAGTTCCCTGGGGCTGTCCCGATACGAGGCACTAAAACTTATAACTTCGTCCGAAGAGAACCAGATGCCTTTTAGCCCCCGTATTATCAGGGCACTTAATGGCTTCTTGGGCATGGTAGAGGAATTTATTGCCCGCGGCCAGGAGCTAAAGCTGGTTGACCTGTTTGATTTGGTGCTCAAGAAATCCGGCTACAAGGAATATATATTGAACACGCCAGACGGAGAAGAGCGCTGGCAGAATATCCTTGAGCTTGGTACCGTCGCCGGGCAATATGGTGATTTGCCTCCACGGGAGGGGCTGGCTGCCTTTCTGGAGGGAGTAACGCTGGTATCTGATGTCGATGGCTTTGATGAAACTGTGGATGCGGTAACCCTGATAACCCTGCACCAGGCTAAGGGTCTGGAATTTCCAGTGGTGTTTATTGTCGGCCTGGAGGAAGGCATACTGCCCCACTTTAAGTCTTTTGACAACCCTGAGCAGATGGAGGAGGAAAGGCGCCTTTGTTATGTTGGTGTTACCAGAGCCAAGCACAGGGTGTACTTGGTGCGTGCCTTTCGCCGCAGCCTGATGGGCGGCAGCACGGTAAATAGTCCGTCACGCTTCCTAAAAGACATACCCCCTCACCTTGTTACCGGTGCCGACCTGTGGCGAGGAGAAGAAAGCCAGCTAGCCAGCGCCTATTCCTGGGAGAGAGCCCCAACTTTTACTATTGACCTTCCCGAGTTCAAGGCTGGCGACCAAGTCCGTCACAACCAGTTTGGTCAAGGGGTGGTAGTCAGCTGCCAGTCAGTAAAGGATGACAGTGAAGTGGTGGTCGCCTTCCCGGGGGTGGGCGTCAAAAAGCTCCTATTAAGTTTTGCCCGGCTGGAGAAGGTGGAATAAGCCATGCCGATTAAAATTTTAGACAAAGAGTCAGTATCTAAAATTGCCGCCGGTGAGGTAGTGGAGAGACCAGCCTCGGTGGTAAAAGAGCTTGTGGAAAATTCCCTTGATGCCGGCTCAAGCCAGATTGCTGTTGAGGTTACTGGTAGCGGGGTAAGCCTAATCCGGGTGACCGATAACGGCTGTGGCATGCCGCCCTCGGAACTTGAGCTTGCCTTTGAGCGGCACGCCACCAGCAAGATAGCTAGCTTTGAAGACCTGGCTACTACTTCCAGCCTGGGCTTTCGTGGCGAGGCGCTGCCTAGCATCACCGCCGTAGCCCAGGTTGACATTAGCTCCTGTGCTGTCGGCGAATCAATAGGCGGTTATCTGGCTTTGGAAGATGGCACAGTTATCACCCGCCGAAGCCAGGGGCGGTCTCAGGGAACTACGGTTACTGTGCGCAGCCTCTTCCGAAATCTTCCGGCAAGGTTAAAATTTCTTAAGTCTCAAGCCACAGAAAGTAGCCATGTCGCCAATGTGGTCAGCCAGTACGCCCTGGCCTTCCCGGAGGTCAAGTTTTCCCTGTCTATTGACGGCCGGGCGAGCTTGAGAACACCGGGTAGCGGGCATCTGATTGACAGTGTCATTGCCGTCTACGGGCTAGAGGTAGCCAGAAATATGCTTGAGGTCAGCAGTGACCAAGGATGGCAGGGTAGGGCAGATAGTTCATTACCACAGGTAACTGGTATGGTTGGTTCGCCGGCGGTAAGCCGTTCCAGCCGTAGCTACCTCAGCTTCTTCGTTAACCGCCGCTGGACAAGCAGCCGGATGCTGGCTTGGGCAGTGGAGGAGGCTTATCACGGTCTCTTGATGAGCGGCAAACACCCATTAGCTATCATCAATATCTCACTGCCATCAGAAGAAGTGGACATAAACATCCATCCCACCAAGACCGAAGTGAAATTTAGAAATGAGCAAAAGGTATTTTCCGCTGTCCAGAGAGCGGTGCGGCAGGCTCTGGTTAAACTAGCGCCAGTACCCAAGATTGAAGAGGTGGCTACCACCCCCCATAAGCCATCACAGCAACAGCTACTATTTAGACAAGGCAGCCCCAGCCTTAGGTCTCTGCTACCATTGGCTTCACAGACCCCGGCAGCCTCTCTACCCATGCTGCGGGTACTGGGTCAGCTCCTAGGTAGCTACATTATAGCTGAGGGGCCTGATGGGCTCTACCTTATTGACCAGCATGCCGCCCATGAGCGCATTCTCTTTGACCAGATCAGGCAGCAGAAGGCACAGCAAGAGATAGAGGTTCAGGGGCTGCTTGAGCCGGCGACATTTGAGGTTACGCCCAAACAGGACGAGGTTCTGAAAGACCACCAGGAAGACCTGGCTGAGTTTGGCTTCTCCATCGAGTCCTTTGGTGATAGAACCTATTTAGTCCGGGCGGTGCCGGCCTTGCTCTATAAGAAGGGCTGGGCAGAAACCTTAAGCGAAGTGCTTGATTCCATACCCAGAGGAGATAAAACCGACCTCACGGAAAAGGTGGCTGCCTCTATGGCCTGCCACAGCGCCGTCAGATTCGGGCAAAGTCTAACCAATGATGAAATGAGAGAACTTGTCCGGCAGCTGGAACAGGCAGCCCTGCCCAATACCTGCTCCCATGGTAGACCAGCAATGGTTCATATCACCCGGGAGCAGCTTGAGAAGGAGTTCGGTAGAGTTTAGTACCCCGTGCTTAAGACTATTCTCCCATTTGCCGGGCAGGTTGCTCAATCAATTCCCATCTGACCATGCCGTCTTCTATGAGCTGGCGGATTTTTCTCTCCTGGGGGGTCAACTGGCAGTTTTTACCGGTTTTTATCTCCATAATAATTATCTCCCGGGGGTCGCCGGTGGCCAGCCCGGGGAAGACTATCAGGTCTATGGGGCTGCCAATAAACCGGGCCTCTGTCGGGTCATATCTGAACTCGGGAAGGTATGGAGTTAACTGCTCGACAAATTTGCCACCCAGCACTGCCCGGCTTTGGGTAACGGCTGCTTTACGTATACTTGCTTTCTCTTGCTCCAAAACCTGCTGTTCGGCTTCCAGCCACTTCCGGAACCTACTTTCAAACCGCCATTTGATAATGTAGTAAAACAGGAAGATGGTCACGACAGCAGTGAACAGAATAATGGCAATGATTAACCCAGTCTCCATAATAAACCTGCCAGCTATTTATTTCATAGTGTTCTGGCTGCCGCCGGGTTTGACCAGCAGCATGCCAGCGGCACACAGGGGACACCCCTGTGGCTCATAGGTTGGTGTCACTGAGCGAAGGCAGCAAAATAAAGGCACCCCGAATTCATGCTCTTGCTCAGAGCGGTCAACCAGTACGCCTATACCAACAACCTCACCGCCCTGCTCGGCTACCAGGGCCAAGACCTCACAGATGGATTTGCCGGTGGTAAGAACATCATCAACAATGAGAACCCGCTCACCTGGGCTTATGTTAAAACCCCGCTTGAAAGCTCGCCTGTCAGCCCCTTCCTTTTCAGCAAATATGCCCCGCACTCCAAGCTGTCTGGCTACTTCATAGGCCAGGATAATACCACCAGTAGTCGGCCCGACTACTACCTCGACTTTTTGCTTGGCAAAGTGGGCACTGATTAAGCGGCACAGCTTCTCGGTATACTCGGGAAACTGAAGAACACGAAACTTCTCCCAATAGATAGGGGAATGCAGACCGGAGGTGAGCAGGAAATGTCCCTCAAGTATTGCCCCGGATTTCCTAAAGATTTCCTCTGCGTTACTGCCTATCAGCTCACCTCCTTTGCCATTTATCAGTCAGGTTCCCAAGCTAATAGCACTGCCGTTATGGCAGCGAATAGTTGGGTGCCAACCCCCAAGTAGCCGCCGGCCAGATTGATAGCCAGGCTTTGCCGATAATGTCCTGACGAAGCACCATCCAGCCACCATGAGAATCATTGCTGCTATTTCGGTTGTCACCAAGAACAAAGTATTCATCTGGCGGGATTGTCTCGCTCAGGAAAGAATATGTCGCCGGGGTATCAATATACTCAGCCTCATCCAGGATTAAAACATTACCGTCTTCTTGATGGATATAGACCTTCCCTTCTTTTATCTCGATTACTTCACCGGGTAGACCAATGATACGCTTTATGTAGTCATCTTCTGAGGCAAAATTTTCCGGCGGGTTGAAGACCACTATATCGCCCCTTTCAGGTTCATGAAAAAGGTAAGCCACCTTACTAATCAATACCCTCTGCCCATGTTGAAGATTTGGCTCCATAGATTCGCCTACTACCACAGAAGGCTGGACTGTAGCCTGAATAAGAAGAAAAATAGCTACCGCCAGCAGCAGTGTACCTAAGACTTCACGGAGAAAAGTTCTCAACTGATAGTTATCCCTTTCCAGACTTAATTCCATTATACCCTATCTGCCTCACCCCTTCCAGTAGCACTTCCGGGCTAGGCGAGTGGCATTTCTGGCAGATTCTTGTAACAAATGTATAATTGAGCTAACCAAAATCAGACTTCTTCGTTCTATATTATAGAAGCTTTACGAACAGAACTATTAAGGAGGTGCACAATGGTTAATAAAAGGTCAAATGTAGTAATGATCACAGAGGAGGATGTCGAGCAGCTCCTTTACCAATGGGCTATTGTTCCAGAGTGGATAAAGGCCCATGTATCAGCCAGGTGCCCGGCACATCGCTATGAGGGTGAGCTACTGATTGGTGATGAGCAGCTAGTTTTTAGTGGCCGTGATATTAAAGCAGGGAAAGATTTCAAGTTAGAGATACCGTTTGATGGCATTACCGATGTCTATCTCGGATTCAGTGAAGGCCTCAAGGCAAGTACCAACCCGGCGTTTGGTATTGGCGGTCCTGTGCCATTTGCTGTTTGCTACCAGGATAATGGCAAAAGCCAGACAATATACTTTAACACCAGTTTCAACAATTATCTGGCACACGGGGATACAACCAATTGCAGGTGGTATGAGACATTGGATGAAATCGTAACTAAGTATAGACGGTTAAAGCTTGTTAGCCGGAGAAATCGCTCCCTGGTGGCGGCGTAATAAATCCAAGAGATAGGAGGTTCAGCATGTGGATATTCAAGTATCTAGTTTGTTTGAAGCGTAAGCATATTTTTGTAAACATAATCCGGCAAGATTCACCTTACCAATATTGTTTATGATGTGGCAAGGTTGAAGTTCAAGATGCGGTTACAGAACGTATTATTGTAGGAGGTCGGAGATGATAAGTGTGACAAGAGCGTTAATCTGGCACTGGAAAATCATTATGGTCAGTGTGTTGGCGGTGGGGCTAATTGCTGGGTTGACTTTGGGGATACAATCGCTTACCGGCAAATCAAGCGAGGTACTGGCAGCAGAGCTCGCTAGTAACAGCCCAGAGGTTCAGGACACCCTTGGTGGTGAAGGAGTAGAGGTGCTAGAGGTAGAGGTAAGAGATGATATAGCATTGGTGACATGTACAAGAAGCGAGACAGGTGAGGTTGTTTGCGTCAGGGTAGACCTTGAGAAGAAAGAAGTCGTCGAGGTGACTCCACATGTTTCTCCGTCTGATGATGAAATTCCTGATTTGGACGGCGAAACCCTTGAAACCACCACCGATAAGTTGTCCTATGCGTTAGGTGAAGAGGTCACTATTGAGATTACCAATATCAGCCCTGAAACCATTACCGGTGGCGGTGTTTACTATTTTGTATATGACCTGGAAGGCAATTGGGTAGCTGGCAATGGCCTTTTCCTGGCATTTGAGTTAGAACCTGGCGATGGTCTTCCATCCTTGACCTGGAATCAAACTGATAAGGATGGTAAACAAGTTGACTCAGGAACCTATATCATACAGGGACGGGCAGGTGATCATAGTGATGCTACGCTAATCTCTATTAGCTAGCTATCGTATTTTCATGACAATAAAACCAAAATACAGATTAAATTTAAGTAGGAAATAAAGAATGATGAAAGGGGATCTATTACTGGCGATCGGTCTGGTGATGGTCATCATGTAGGAGCAATCGGGTGTACTACTGGCTTGGCAAGCCAGAATGGTGGATTTACAGCAGTGTCCCAGGATGAGAGTCAGCAAATAGCTGAAAACTATTTGAGGAATAGCCCTACATTCAGGTTTGATGGCATAGAAGACAGCGTGAAGCTAATCAATATAAATACTATGAGGTGTCCCTACTGCTGGGAGTTTACTTTCGAGTTCCAGACAGGGCATGCTGGTCATGGAGATAGAACCGGGCAATTTCTGGCTCAAGTGATTACAGACCACACGGCGAGAATCGTGGTTCAGGAAGGTGAGTTTATATCCGCTATATGTTATGATAACTGGGACATGATGACCCAGGATTATATCTCCCAAGGCGGTACACCACTTGAGGAACAGTACTCGGTTCAACAGGAAGGAGGCTAAAAATGAAACGGAATCTATTGCTTGCTATAGGTATAGCACTTGCCATGATCGCTGTCGGTGCAGTTGGCTGTGAAGGTTACTTTGGTGCAGGAGATGCTGAAATCGCTAGAAATATCTCGAGTCAGCAGGACATTGGAATCTGGGTAACTGGGGAGGGGAAGGTTAACGTTGTCCCCGATATCGCCATGCTCAGCCTGGGTATTGAAGCTCAAGCAACTAGTGTGGCTGAAGCACAACAGGAAGCTGCTGAAGCCATGGATGCAGTGATGAATGTTATTGACGGCTATGGCATTGATGAGAAGGATATCCAGACCCAGTTCTTCAGCATCCAGCCAGTACGGAGGTGGGATAACGGGGATAACGGCAAGGAGATACTCATTGGCTACCGCGTGACCAATATTGTTACCGTTAAAGTCAGAAATATAGACGATGCCGGAAGTATTATTGATGCCGCCGTTGCCGCCGGTGGCGACAATACCAGATTAAATAGCATCAGTTTCACCGTCGATGAACCGGAAGCCTATTATGGGGAAGCCCGGGAAGAGGCTATGGCTGATGCCGAAGCCAAGGCGCAACAGCTAGCCGACCTGGGTGGGGTAAAGCTGGGCAAGCCGACCTACATCAGTGAATATGGCGGCTATATTTTTCCTATTATTATTCGCGGGTTTGAAGTGGATGAGGCGCTTCCTGCCCCGACAACAGCCATTAGCCCGGGTGAGACAGAAATTCAGTTAACAATCCAGGTGGTGTATAGTATTAGTTAGCAGCTTGATAAAATTGGTGGCTTAAAGTCTAATCAGGAGGGCTGGGCTTAGAACCTAGCTCTCCTGAAGTTTTTGGCTGGATAACTTGTTTGCCCGCAAATTTGCACTTTTAAAAAAAGAGATGCTAGAATTATGGTATGGATTACATGGAGCAGGCTCTCTCTCTGGCTAAACTAGCCCTGGGACAGGTAAGCCCTAATCCAGCGGTAGGGGCAGTGGTGGTCAAGGATAATGTGGTAGTGGGACAGGGCTATACCCAACCGCCCGGCTCCAGTCATGCTGAGGTAGTAGCTCTAGAGCAAGCTGGTAAAGAAGCCAGAGGCAGCACCATGTATGTTACCCTAGAGCCGTGCTGCCACTACGGCCGGACTCCGCCATGCAGCCGGGCAATAGTTACCACCGGCATCAGTGAGGTTCACATGGCCATGCTGGACCCAAACCCTCTGGTCTCAGGGCGAGCCAAGGAAGAGCTTGCCACAGCCGGCATTAAGACTTTTGTTGGTGAGCATGGACAGGAAGCCAGGGATATCAATGAAGCCTATGTCAAATTTATCACTACCGGTATGCCCTTTGTTACCGTAAAATATGCCATGAGCCTGGATGGAAAGATAGCCACCTATAGTGGTGATTCTAAATGGATTAGCAGCGATGAGGCTAGGCACTACGCCCATAACCTGCGTTATACTAGTGACGCTATTATGGCTGGAGCCAATACTGTCCTGGCTGATAATCCACACCTTACTGCCAGGTGCTGCGGTGGCCGGGGAGGAACGGCAAAAAAGCAGCCCATCAGGGTAATTGTGGACGGTAAAGGGCGTACGCCACCTACTGCCCGGATATTTAATGAGCCCGGTGAAACGCTGCTGGCTTTGGGCCGGCCGATTGGGCCCGGTGAGGCGTTAGCTTTTTCTCAGCTTGGTGCCGAACTATTAGAATTACCCTCAACAAAAGGCTGTATTGATTTAGAAAAGCTTCTCAAAGTGTTAGCTGAGCGGGAAATTACCAGCGTTCTGGTGGAGGGTGGTGGCATACTTCTCGGTTCTTTGTTTGACCGTGGGCTTGTGGATAAGGTGATAACCTTTATCGCCCCCATTATCATTGGCGGGGAAGAGGCAAAAACAGCCGTTGCTGGCAAAGGCATTGATAAAGTGGTAGACTCATTTAGGTTAGAGCG